>CAXTTX010000005.1:28238-31621 GCA_964247045.1 uncultured Verrucomicrobiales bacterium
CCGGCGGAAAGGACACCATCGAATACAAGATCGTCCGCGATCACCTCGAAGACCTCGCCCGCAAACGCCACCCGCAAATCGCCCGCGCCCTCGGCACCACCGTGGAGCGCATCGCGGATGCCGCCGCCCGCATCGGCCGCCTCACCCCCAATCCTGGCGGTGAGTTCGACCCCACCGGAAATCCCTACATCCTCCCGGACGTCATCATCGAGCGGGATGACGACGGAAACTGGTATGCCCGCCTCACCGGTGAGCACCTTCCGAATCTCCGCATCAATGACTTCTACAAGGACATGATCGGCAAGACCGGCACCGACGCCAAAGCCCGCCAGTTCTTGCGCGACCAGATCCGCGACGGCCGCAGCCTCATCCACGCTATCTCGCTCCGCCAGGAAACCATCCTCGCCATCGCCCACAAGCTTATCGAGCACCAGCCGATGTTCCTTTCGAAGGGTCCGCGCTACCTGCGCCCCCTGACCATGAACGACATCGCGGACGAACTCAGCCTCCATGCCACCACCATCTCCCGCGCGGTCGCCGGCAAATACGTCCTCACCCCGCACGGGCTCATGGAAATGCGCTCCTTCTTCGCCACCGGCTATCAGACCAGCGATGGCACGGAGGTTTCCAACGCCGGTGTCCGCGAGGCCATCCAGCAATTGGTCGCCGCGGAAAACCCTTCCAAACCCCTTTCCGACGAGTTCCTCATGAAAGCCCTCGCCAAGCAGGGCATCAAGGTCGCCCGCCGCACCGTCGCCAAATACCGCGAGCAGTTGAATATCCTCCCCTCGCATCTGCGGAAAACTTTCTGAGCCGCCGGAACCTTTCACACATGGTTATTTGACAGAACCATGATTTGCACAAACCTTGCGTATTGTGCATCTCCCGGCCTATCCCACCCGTTATCTCCTTTGCCTCGCGATTGCCATGGCACCCGCGGCCTTGGCCCAGACGATGACCAACCGCTGGTCCTTCAACAGCGGCGCTGCCGCGAATGGCACCGTCCTCCCGGACTCCATCGCCGCCGCCAGCGGCACCATCGTCGGCATCGGCGCCACCCGCAGCGGCCCCGCCCTCACCCTGCCCGGCACCACCACAGGTGATTTGCCGTCCGGCACCATCTCCGCCTACTTCGACCTGCCCAACGGCATCATCTCCTCGAAGACCGATCTCACCGTGGAGCTCTGGGCCTCCATCGCCACATCAAAAAACTGGCAGCGCCTCTTTGATTTCGGTCGCGTCGACATCGCGGCCAATGGCGGCGGCGAAATCTCGAACACCGCCGTCACCGCGCCGGGCACCACCGGCTCCAGCGACAACATCATGCTCGCCATCCAGCGCGGCACCAGCCTCACCCAGCAACGCATCGCCGCCCGGCTCAATGGCGGCGGCGAGCAGGCCTCGGACAACAGCCTGCCGCTTTCCTTGGGCACCCAATACCATTTCGCGCTCACCTTCCAGAGCGGCGTCGGCGCGAATGCCGCCACCGGAGGCCGCATCATCTGGTATCGCGACGGCGTCCTCATCGCCACCGTCGACACGAGTTTCCGCCTCAACCAGATCGAGGACGTGAACAACTGGCTCGGCCGCTCCCAATTCAGCGGCGATTCGAACTCGAACATCGCCTACGACGAGTTCCGCATCTATTCCTCCACCCTCTCCCAGGGAGACCTCATCGCCAGCCGGAAAGCCGGTCCAAATGCCGCGATCGTCCCCGTCACGGTCGCCGATACCATGACCATGCAGGCCGGAAAAAAAGCCGCCATCGCCGTGCTCTCCAACGACACCGGCCAGGCATTTCCGTCCACGCTGGAAATCACCACCCCGCCTGCCAATGGCACCGCCAGCGTCCTTCCCGATGGACGAATCCTTTACACCCACGTGAACACGGCAGCCATCACGGACACCCTCTCTTACCGCGTGCGCGGTGGCGGCGGCATCTCTAACATATCCACGGTTTCCATCACGATACAAAGCGGCATCAAGATCCCCAACCCCGCCATCAACGTTCCCGCCAACCCGCCCGCCTCGTCCATCGGACTCGTCAACGCCTTCCCCGCCATCAATAGCAACGGCGGCCTGGGCTTCGATAGCCCCCTCGGCATGACCTCGCCCCCCGGCGACACGAAAAGGCTTTTTGTCGTCGGGAAAAACGGTGTGGTCTCGCTGATCCCGGATGTCACCTCGCCGAGTCCCACCAGCGTCGAGTTCTTCAATCTCGCCGGTCTCGTGAACCCGCGGGCAACGGAAGACCTTTTCACCCAAGGTGAATCCGGCCTGCTCAGCATCGCCTTCCATCCCCAGTATGCCACGAACCGCCAGTTCTACGTCTTCTACTCCGTCATCATCGGCGGCTTGCCCCACCAGCGTGTCTCCCGCTTCCTGACCCAGGCCGGAAATCCCGAGGCGGCGGACACCACCACCGAGCAAATCCTCATCCAGCAGCGCGATGAGCGGGACAACCACAATGGCGGCGACATGCACTTCGGCCCGGATGATGGCTTCCTTTACATCTCCGTCGGCGACGAGGGCTCGGCCGATGATAATCCCAACTTCAACAGCCAGCTCATCAACAAGGATTTCTTCTCCGGCATCCTCCGTATCGATGTGGACAAGGATCCCGTCAAAAGCATCCCGCCGACCACCCATGCGGCCATCCTCGCCGGTGGTCCCAACTTCTTTGTGCCGCGAACCAATCCCTATGTTCTCCCCGCCGATGGTGGCGACTGGGACGGCACCTATAACGGCTCAACCGTCACCGGCACCGTGCGCCGCGAGTTCTGGGCCACCGGCCTCCGCAATCCCTGGCGCATGGGCTTCGATCCCGTGACCCACGTCCTCTGGTGCGCGGATGTCGGCCAGGGCGCCCGCGAGGAAGTCGACAAGATCGTCCGCGGCGGCAACTACGGCTGGGTCTACCGGGAAGGAACCTTGCAAGGCCCCCGCATCACCAATCCCACCATCCCCGCCAACTTCGACCTCCTCTACCACAAGCCTCCCGTCTACGAATACCCGCGCGGCGGCACGCTCGGCGGAAATTCCGTCACCGGGGGCCGTGTCTACCGCGGCAACACCATCCCCTCTCTCACGGGGAAATACATCTTTGGCGACTACGGCTCCGGCAACATCTGGTCGCTCAACCTCGACGGCACCGGCGTCACCCGCATCGCTGGCGAGGGCGGCATCTCCGCTTTCGGCTATGATCCTTCCAATGGCGACATCCTCATCGCGGATATCGATAACGCCCGCATCCTCCGCCTCGCGAACACCATCGCCTCCAGCACCTATCCGGAAACACTCTCCGCCACCGGACTCTTTGCCGACCTAACGGACATGACACCTTCACCCGGCGTCGTCCCCTACACCGTGAACCTCCCCTTCTG
>CAXTTX010000006.1:0-13562 GCA_964247045.1 uncultured Verrucomicrobiales bacterium
GTGACGCGGCGGGCGGTTTTCGCGGCGAGCTGGAGGAGGGCTTTCACGGCCTCTCCGGTCTTGCCACGGGCGCGGGCCTCGAGCCATTGGCCGAGGATGACGAGGGTGGTGACGACGGCGGCGGCCTCGAAGTAAAGCGGGACGCCGTGGTGACCGGGCGTGTGTGGAAACCATCCGGGGGCAAGAAGCGCTATGGTGCTGTAGAGCCAGGCGGTGCCAACCCCGAGGCCAAGGAGCGTGAACATGTTCAGGCTGCGGTGGAGCAGGGAACGCCAGGCCCGGGTGAAGATGAAATCGCCGGCGAGAAAGACGACGGGGGTGGCGAGTGCGAATTGGAGCCAGGCGGAGGCATGCTGCGGAAGGTGGAGCAAGCGGGGCAGCGGCAGCATTTCGCCCATGGCGATGAGGAAGACGGGAAGGGCAAGGGCGGTGGCGAAGATGAGTTTCCGCCGCATCCGGTGGAGTTCGTTGTCGTGCTCGGGATTGTTTTCGGCGGCGACGGTTTTCGGTTCGAGAGCCATGCCGCATTTGGGGCAGGCGCCGGGGTGATCGCTTTCGATCTCCGGGTGCATCGGGCAGGTGTAGATGGTTTTTGATTGCGGTTGCCAGGCGGGATTGCGTTCGAGGGCCATGCCGCATTTCGGGCAGTCGGCGGGTTTGTCGGATTCCACGCCGGGACACATCGGGCAGAAGTATTTCGCGGCTGGAGAGGGTTTGATGGAGGGGTCGTGATGGTGTTGGTGGTGATCGTGGCCGTTGCCGCCGCAGCAGGATTTCGGCGGTGGCGGAACCGGTGCCGGGGCGGGTGCGTGGCAGCAGGATTTCATTTCCGGTTTAGGATGGTGATGGCCGTGATCGTTACTCATGGCAGCAACCCTCCTTGTTGTCGCCGATTACGAAGTCAGCGATGGGGCAGCCTTGGAGGGGGCCCTTGCCGTCGCATTCGGTGACGAGTTTGCCGAGGGCGCGTTCCATGGCCTGGAGATCGCGGATCTTGCCGCGGATGGTTTCGAGCCGGGCGGCGGCGAATTCTCGGACCTTCTTGCGCGGGGTGCGGATGTTGCCGGTGAGACCCAGGAGGTGGCTGATGTCGTGGAGACTGAAGCCGAGTTCCTGGGCGCGGCGGATGAAGCGAAGGCGTTCGAGATCCGATTGGGTGTAAATGCGATAGCCGGAAGCGTTGCGGCGCGGCTCGCCGAGGAGGTTCTTGGTTTCGTAGAAGCGGAGGGTTTCCGGGCCGACGCCAGCGGCCTTGGCGAGGGCGCCGCGGGTCCAGACGGGTTCGGTTGTCTTGTTCATAAGGGAACCCTACACCTTGTAGTTGAATACAGGGTCAAATATTATTTTTCCCGGTGGGTCGCCGAGGGGCCGCAGAGCCATGTGAAACCTTGCATTCAGGGTGATCCCGGCTTTAAGGTGCGCCGGTTGTTCCGATCCCGTGCTTGCCGATGCCACGTCTTTCCCACTCCGAGTATGATCGTCTGCTGGATTTCATCGCGGAGTTGCAGCAGCCGGTGACGGGTCGGGAATTTGGCGGGCGGCTGGTGGAGTTGGCGGGTGCGCTGGTGCCGGGCAGCATGGTGACGGTGGACCAGATCCACGAGCCGACGGGGTCGTATCTGCTGGACCACAATTGCCCGCTGACGGGGGCGGAATCGGATCATTTTTTCGGCCGGCTGCAGGAGGTTTACCAACAGAATCCGATCTACGGCTACCTGCAGTCCGGGGGGGAGGGGCCGGTGGTGCGGATGACGGATTTGTGCACGCGGGCGGAGTTGCACGGGACGGATTTTTATCATGACATTTTCCGGCCGCTGGAGGTGGAGCACCAGATCTCGGTGGTGATGCCGAGGGAGGGATGGATCACGACGTTGACGATCAACCGGGACCGTGATTTTGCGGAGCCCGTGTCCGATCTGTTGCTGCTGGCGTCCCGGCACATTATTCTGGCGCACCGGACGGCGCAGTTGCTGGGGGAGATGAGGCCGGAGGAGGCCGCGGACACGCGGCTGACGCGGCGGGAGCGTGAGGTTTTCCACTGGATGCGGGAGGGGAAGCGAAACGGGGAAATCGCGTTGATCCTGGGGTGCTCGGTGAGGACGGTGGAGAAGCACGTGGAGAACATTTTGCGCAAGACGGCGTCGGAGACGCGGGGGGCGGCGGTGCATAGTGACCGGAGGGGGTAGGCTGGAAGGGAAACAGCCGGGCCGGGCGGGAAATACGTATTTCCACGTATGGACCTGATGGCGCGGCCGGTGGTGGTATGGGGGTGGCTCGTCCCCTCGCTTTTTCCCACCGTCGCCGGCGGTTTGTTGCGCTGCAAATGCCCTCCCCGGTAACTTCGACGGGGGCGGTGGGAAATCGGCGGCGAGGGGTTGCGGATGGTGCTGAAGTGTGGCACCCATCAGAATGCCGGTTTTGGTTTAATTAACTTTACAATCACGTCGCGGGTTATATGCAGGCCGCGTTAATCAGCGGCTCCGAAACCCTATCCGTTCCGCGGTGCCGGGAGCCGGGGCAAGAATCCCGCCGCTCCAACGCCTTGCCACCCAAGGGCAGCGCAAACCTCCCCAAATTCCCCAGATGAAGAATCGTCATCCCGCAGCGCCGTTACTAACTGTTATGGCGTTTGTGCTCGCCCTGGCGATGGGGGCATTTGCCGCGCCGGTGAATGATGATTTTGCCGCGGCGACGATCCTCTCCGGGAATCCGGCGTCGTCGTCCGGGACGAACGTGGATGCGACGCATGAGGTGGATGAGCCGTATCCGGGGCCCGGCGACGGTGCGGATTCGGTTTGGTTCGAATGGACGCCGGATGTTTCCGGCCCGGTTCAGATCGATACGGCGGACAGCAGTTTCGACACGGTGCTGGCGGTCTGGACGGGAAGTGATGTGGCCAGCCTCACCCTGGTGGACACGAACGATGATTATTTCGGTGCCCAGAGCGCGGTCTTCGTCAATGTGACGGCGGCGGTGCCGTACAAGATCGCGGTTTACAGCTACCACGGTGGCGACGGGGGGGACGTGGAACTTCACGTGCGGACCCCTACCCATCTGACGGGGACGGTGACCGGTCCGGACGGAACCACCCCGCTGGAAGGGATCCGGGCGACCGCCTACGCATGGGACAACGAGGGTAGTTTCTGGATTTCCATCTCCGGTGCTTTCACGGAAGCGGACGGGAGCTACGATATCTCCGGCCTGCCCACCGGCAGCTACCGGATCGCCTTCAACGATCCGGGCGAGATCTACCTGCCGGAGGCTTACGACAATGTGGCGTATGTTTCGCTGGGGACGGACATCGTGCTTGGCGCGGGGGCAACGGTTTCAGGAATCGATGCCTCGCTGGAAATGCAGTCGAGGATCAGCGGCGCGGTGACGGGACCGGATGGAACGACGCCTTTGGGAAACGTGGGTGCGGATGTTTTCCAATGGGATGGGGCGGAGTGGGCGTATCTCACCGGGACCCATACCATCGCCGATGGAAGTTATACGATCACCGGTTTGACGGCGGGGACCTACCGGCTGCGTTTCCGTGACGGTGCGGGGAATTATTTGACGGAGTATTTTGACGATGTGGCGAGCGTGGATCTGGCCACGGACATTGTCGTGGGGGCGGGTGCGCTCGTTAGCGGGAAAGATGCCTCGCTGGCGACGGCCGCGCGGATTCTGGGAACAATCACGGGTGAGGATGGCTTCACGCCGTTGGAAAACATCACCGCCACGGTCTACCGGTGGAATGTGGGGACGATGAGTTGGGAGGCATTCAAGGTGGGCCACACGGGAGCCGATGGAACCTATAGCGTGCCCGGCTTGACCGGAGGAACCTACCGGGTGGGATTCTCCGACGACGATGGGATTTTCCTGCCAGAATTTTACGATGACGTGGCGACAGTGGCCACGGCCGAGGATATCGTGGTGGCCGACGGAGCCGCGGTTTCCGGAATCGATGCCTCGCTGGCGATGGCGGGAAGGATCATCGGTACGGTGACCGGGCCGGACGGGATAGCTCCGCTCGAAGGGATTTTCGTGGACGCCTATGTGTTGGACGCGGGAAGTTCCCAGTGGATCATCGCGAGGTCGGTAGCCACCCAGGCCGATGGCAGTTATTCGATCGGTGGACTGGTGGCGGAGACCTACCGCGTGCGGTTCGTGGACGGGGAGGATATCTATCAGGCGGAGTATTATGATGATGTGGCCACTGTTGAGCTGGCTGAGGATGTTCCGGTGGCGGTCTCGGAAGTGGTGGCGGGCATCGATGCCTCTCTGGGGCTCAGGGCCAAGATCCAAGGGACGGTCACCGGGCCGGATGGCACGACGCCATTGCAGGGTGTTCTGGTGATCTCTTATCAGTGGGATCCCGGGGATCTCCAGTGGGAATCCGTGATCGGTATCTATACCAACCCTGATGGGAGCTACAGCCTCACCCTGGAGCCGGGGACCTACCGGATTGGTTTCATCGATGTCAACGGGGATTTCATCAGTGAATATTACGATGGCGCGGCAAGCGTGGAAACCGGCACCGATGTGGTTCTGGCAGCTTCCACCACCGTCGGCGGAATCGATGCCTCGCTGGCGGCACCTTCGCGGATCACGGGGACGGTCACGGGACCGGACGGTACCACGGGGGTGGAGGACATCACGGTCAACGCGATCCGGTTGAATCCCTCGACGCTGGAATGGGAATATGTCGGGAGTGATTATACCGATGAGAATGGCGACTATCAGATTTCCGGGTTGGGCGAGGGTACCTTCCGGGTCTTCTTCGCGGACGAATTTTTCGATTATCTGCCGGAGTATTATGATGACTCACCGACCTTCGACGGGGCGGTGGATCTGGAGTTGGCAGCGGGAGAAACGCGCGCGGACATCGATGCCTCGCTGGCGACCGCCGGCCGGATCACGGGGACAGTGACGGGGCCGGATGGAACGACGCCGCTGGAGGACGTGGAGGTGGAGGCGTATCTCTGGGACCCGGTGGACGAGGACTGGTATTACATGGGCTTCGCGAGCACGGGTGAAGATGGGACCTACAATCTGACCACGGTGGTCCCGGGCACCTATCGGGTTGGATTTTTCGACCCCGCAGGCGTCCACGCTTCGGAGTACTACAACGACGTGACGTTGTTTTCAGCAGCCACGGGAATCGAGGCGGATCTCGGGGAGATCATGAGCGGGATCAATGCGTCGCTGGCGCTGGGCTCCCACATCACCGGCACGGTGACGGCTGCGGAAGAGGTTACGCCGCTGGTAGATGTGGGTGTCATTGCCTACCGGTGGGATCCGACGGAACTCAAGTGGGAACCCGCGGCCGGAGCCGGGACGGATGAAGACGGCAACTACTCCCTGGACGGGCTGTCCGCGGGAACGTACCGGGTGAAATTCGACGGGTCCGAAGCGAATCACGGGATGGAGTATTACGATGATTCCGCGACGATCGCGGGAGCGGTGGACATCGAGGTGGGTGCGGTTTCCACCGTCACCGGCATCGATGCCGCGCTGGCGGAAGCCGGAGCCATCAGCGGCACGGTTACCGGGCCGGATGGCACGACGGCGTTGCAAAACATCCAGGTAAGGGCGTATTTCCTGGATGACATCGACGGTCATTGGCACGTGTATGGCAGCGACACCACGGCGGTGGATGGCAGCTACAACATTGGTAGCCTCAGCCCGGGCTCGTACCGGGTGCTGTTTGAGGACACGTCCGGCGACCATGCGAGGGAGTATTATCAAAACGTATCGACCCTGGGTGCCGCGACGGATGTGGTGGTGACGAGTTCCGGAGAAGCCACCGGCATCGATGCATCACTGGAGACGACCAGTCTGATCACCGGGACGGTGACGGCGGCCAATGGCGGCGCACCGCTGGCGAACGTGTTTGCAACCGCCTACCTGTGGGACACTGCCTTTCTCAAGTGGAGATATGCGGGCGGTTCTTACACGGAGGCCGATGGCAGCTATGAGATCCGCGGGATCGGTGCGGGAACGTATCGGGTCGGATTCGACGATGATGGCCTGGGCGTTTACATCGACGAGTATTATAACAACGCGGCGACGGTCACCACGGCGAACGACATCGTGGTGGGTGGCTCGGCGACGGTTTCGGGAATCGATGCCGCGCTGGTGGCCGGGGACGATTTTGTGGCGAAGATTTCGGGCATCACGAAGACGGGACCGGGAGCCTTCGATCTGCAGTTCAGCGGGGTTCCAGGCAGGCAATACCAGCTCCAGGAAAGCACCAATCTGGGGACTTGGGCGGATGTCGGTGATCCCTTCACGAGCCTGGCGGGAGGAAATGTCATTCCGAAGGTTTCCGCCGCGCCAAAGGTGTTCTGGAGGGTGAGGACGGTGCCGTGCGGTTGCGGGATGTGACCATGATGTCGGTTGCCAGACAGATTTTATTTTGGCAAAGTCCGGGGGATGGATGAATGGCCGCGCGCTGACAAACACCTTGCCCATGATCTCACGGAAAGGGCTTCGGAAAATTCCGGGGCCGAACTGCTGAGGTGGTTCCGTGAGACGGAAGTGGATGATGTGGAGGACCTGTGGAAGTTGGAAGAGAAGATCCGGGAGTGGCGGAAGGAGCGGGCTTTTGAATTCAACATGAGGTACAGCCGGATCGAGAGCGACCTGGCGATTTGGATCCGGAGGGGGTGGCTGACGCTGGAAGATGTGCGCGGATTTTCCACGGAGAGGTTTGAGAGGATCCGGAGGATCGTGGAGATGTGAATCGCCCGTTGTGCGGGCGCGGGGAAGAAAGTATGGAAATACGTAATTCTACGTATCGACCCGGTGATGCAGCCGTGGCATAAGAATGATTGCCATGAGAAATCCCATGTCGTGCTTTTCCCGGTTGCTGGCGACAGCGGCTTTCAGCCTGTCATTTTTTGCCGCGGGAGCGAGGGCGCAGACCCCGTTCACCTACCAGGGAAAACTGGAGAGCGACGGCGCGGCCATGACAGGCAGTGTTCACGTCCGGCTTGGCTTGTATGCGGTATCCAGCGCGGGTGCCCCGCTCCGGCAAGAAACCATGCCGAACGTGGTGGTGACGAACGGGTTGTTCACGGTGACACCGGTAACGTTCACGGCCGGTGATTTTCCGGGAGCGGCACGGTGGTTGCAGATCGAGGTGAGTGAAGACGGCGGCACGACTTATACCCCGCTGACCCCGCGGCAGCAGGTGACGTTCAACCCCTATTCGATTTATGCAACGCAGGCGGGCACGGCGGTGTCGGTGAGCGGCAATGTCTTCGGGAGCCAGATCGTGGGTCTCATGGATCCGGGCAGGCTGAATTCGGGCACCTTGACGGGATCCATCAACTTCAGTCCGCCCTCCGGAGCGCCATTCGCGGTGGGAAGCACGACGAAGGTGACGAACCTGAACGCGGATGTCTTCGACGGCTTTGACTCGACGGCGTTCTTGTTCCGATCGGGCGGGACGATGACGGGCTCGATCGGCTTCGGCAGCACCGCGCGGCAGATGCTGAATTTGTTCAACCTCGATTATGCGATCGGGGTGCAGAGCGACACGCTGTATCAGCGTTCTTACAATGATTTCTCGTGGTTCAAGGGTGGAAGTCATACGGACACGCGGAACAACCCCGGGGCGGGTGGAACGGAGATGATGCGGCTGAACACGGATGGCTTGTTATGGTTGAGGCCGAATTCGAATTCAGCTCCGCGTGGCCGACTCGTTTTCGGCGATATGAGTGGCGCCACCGCATTTTCCGCGATTGGCGAAGGAAGTGAAGATGACGTTCTGGAACTCACGGGTAAAACGATCCGGATCCGTACGAACAATCCCGTGTCCCCCTCGGTTAATTTTGGTTCCTCGACGGGTCAACTTATCGAGTTGTTCAACAATGGGACCAATGTCTACGGCATCGGGATCCAGGCTGGCACGCAGTATTTCCGGACTGGCGATTATTTCGCGTGGTTTAGAAGCGGGATTCACAACGACGCCACTTATAACCCCGGGACGGGCGGGAAGACGCTGATGACGCTGGGCTCGGGTGGTGATCTGGACCTGCGCGGGGATTTCAACGGCTATGGAATGCTGAACCGCAATGATCCGACGAAACGCTGGGTGATGTATTCGCGGAATTCAGGGAATGTCGACCAGCTGGCTTTTTACAGCCAGTCCGCGAACGCGGATGTGGCGGCGTTCTCGCCGACAGGTGACCTCTATCTGGTGGGTTCGCTGACGACGACGGTGCTAACTGTCCGAGGTGGCGCGGATGTGGCGGAGCCTTTCGACATGACGGAACCGGGTGAAATGGATCCGGGGAGCGTGGTGGTGATTGACGAGGAAAATCCGGGCAAGCTGAAGCTGAGCGCGGAGGAGTGCGACACGCGGGTGGCGGGCATCATCAGCGGCGCTGGCGGGGTGAAACCGGGGTTAAGGCTGCACCAGGAGGGGGTGATGGAGGGTGACCACCATGTGGCCTTGAGCGGAAGAGTTTATGTGAAGGCCAACAACAGCGGGGGAGTGATCAAGCCGGGGGATCTCCTGACCACGTCCGCGCAGCGGGGCACTGCGATGAAGGTGAAGGAACACGCGCGGGCCCAGGGAGCCATCCTCGGCAAGGCGATGTCCAAGGTGGATGAGTCGACGGGATTGGTTCTCGTTCTGGTGACCCTGCAGTAAAAGAAGAAGCACGCCATCCGATGAAAACGTCCTTCCAGGTTGCCGGCTTGCTGCTGTTTCTGTCGTCCCTGAGCCAGGCGCAGGATACCACTTCCACTCCGGCCGACTCGTATGTGTATGTGAATGTCAGCTTCAAAATCCTGGTGCCAAGCCAAGGCAACCCAAATCCTTGTAAATATCAAGTTGTCGGGCTCCCGAATCCCGATGAGCCGTCATTCGCCAACGGGGTGGCGGATTTCATGTTGCGAGAAATCAATCAAAGCATGGACAACAACAAGCGCGGGTTGAGATACCGGCGGCTTGGGGATGTGGAATTCGTACACGCGGAAGCGGTTGGGGATTCCAATGACGCGGATACGGCCAATGATGTGGATGATCTTTTCCGCCGGGTGGATGCCAACAACGCATACATCGAGGACGTGCCCGCCTGGCGCAGCAGGATGCCGATTTACACCTTGCTGGACATTGCGCCGTTGCGACCGGTGCCGTGGAAATTTCGCGCGGATGCGGCCAATTTCTACCTGTTGTCCAACTGGCCGGGAGGGGTGGGGGACTTCACGGACAACGTCCTGGCGCAGGGAGATTTTGATGTGGATCCCGGTGCCCATGAATTCGGGCATTGGTTTTCACTCGTGCACACCTTCGCCTCCGCGGAGTTTTCGACGCCCGAACCTGCGATTGGTTATGCGATCCAGTGGGGGGATGACGGCTATAGCGACACCCTGCTGGATCACCATTACGGTTCGCATACCTTGAACTCCCTCTCCGAAAAGCGGGGTTACGGGGGATCCTATGCTCCGCTGATGGCACCGCAGAAGCAGCAGGTTGATGCGGATTTCCGGTTGCACTATTCGAAGCAGTTTTACAATTCGACCTATGCATCCCTGACGACGCAGCAAAAATCCGTCATCGATTCCTATCGAACCAACGATGAGATCGCCAATAACTCGTTCGCCCGTGACGGGGAGCTCCAGCGGGACTTGATCGCGACGGGGAATTTCGGTTCACCGGGGGCACCGGCGTTTTACTTCAGCCTGAGCGCGACGAACCAGGAGAGGGTGCGGGCGGCGGTGATGAACACGGAGAGCTATCGTTTCGGGAAAGGATCGGTGGAAGGCTATTTTTCCGAACAGCAGAACGACCGGATCTGCGATGTGATCAGCCAGCCGATCGGAACGAGGGACCGTTCGTACACGCGTGGCGGGGAATTCGGGAACTACTGGTTTTTTGGCGGGCCGACGCTGGATTTCGGAGCGCCACTGGGAACAAGCCGGAATCCGCGCTCGAGCTTGGCAAACGCGCACGCGAGCGCCGACCCGGCGAAGAAGTCGATCATCATCGGCCGTCCCGGGAGCTATGCCATCAATGGGAATCCGGTGACGCTGAACAAGCCGGTGACACTGCGGGCGACGCGGGCGGGGGCCTTTACCATTCACTGATTTTCCGATGAAAGTATTGAAACTGCCGATCCTGTTCCTCGCCTTGGCGGGTGCGAGTTTCGCCGCGTTCAACATTCCAACGAGCACGCTCGACGGAGGTGGCGGAAGATCCAGCGGGACAGGCGCGGGAGGAAAGGTTTTCACGGTGACGGGAACGATCGGGCAGTTCGATGCAACGGCGGGAAGTTCCAGTGGAGGGAAGTTTGGCCTGAACGGCGGTTTCTGGGCGCAGGTGGTGGAGGGTGCCCTGCCGGATTACCCGGATCTAACGATCATTCGGCAACCCAATGGCGACGCGAGCCTCCAATGGGGAAGCGACGCCGCGGGTTGGCGGGTGGAGACGTCCACGGATCTTGTCCATTGGACGGTGATGGGCGGAACCATTACCACGGGCGGCGTGCTGACGGTGTCTCCGAGCCCGTCGGTTCCGAAGGCGTTTTTCCGGTTGAGGTATCCGTGAGCCGGACGGAAGACTCCTCGCCGGAGGGAATTAATCCGCTTTCCCGATGGCCGTATTAATGTAGGATATCGGCCGTGAGAATTGATCAAATCACCCCTGAAGCCCTGCGTTTGCCGGTCCGGGAGAGGGCGGCGCTCGCTGCCTCACTTTGGGAAAGCATTGAGGATCCTTTTCGCATTCCCGTCGACTTGAGCGAGGAAGAAGCCATTGCCATCGCGATGGCCCGGGATGCGGAGCTTGAATCCGGCGAGGTCATGCCGGTTTCCCATGGCGATCTGATGGCCCGGTTGAGGAATGAGAATTGAGTACCACCCGGAAGTAGCGGCGGAGCTTGAGGAGATCCGAGATTTTTATGAGCAAAGTTCCTCCGGTCTTGGCGCGGAGTTTGTCGATCAGTTTGAGCGACAGATGAAATCCATCGCCGCGATGCCGACGCGATGGATGCTGGTCAGGGGAAATCTACGCCGTGCTTTGATGAAGCGTTTTCCGTAAGTGGTCCTGTTTCGGATTGTAAACGGCGAATGCATCCGAGTTACCGTGGTCAAGCATGAGAAGCGTCACCCTGCCTTCGGTGCGCATCGAAAATAGCCGGTTCCGGTTGGGCGGATATTTGCTTCAGACCAACTGCGTCTCCACGAGCAGCTTGTAGGTGCCGGCCTTGGCGATGAGTTCGTCGTGGGTGCCGCTTTCGACGATGCGGCCCTGGTTGAAGACGAGGATGTTGTCGGCGTGGCGGACGGTGGAGAGGCGGTGGGCGATGACGAGGCTGGTGCGGCCTTGCATGAGGCGCTCGAGGGCCTCGTTGACGAGGCGCTCGCTTTCCGCGTCGAGGGCGGAGGTGGCCTCGTCTAACAAGAGGATGCGGGGATTGGCGAGGATGGCGCGGGCGATGGCGATGCGCTGGCGCTGGCCGCCGGAGAGTTTGGTGCCGCGGGGGCCGACGATGGTGTCGTAGCCCTCCGGCAGGCGGCTGATGAACTCGTGGGCATTGGCTAGCTGGGCGATGGCGGCGATCTGCTCGCGGGTGGCGCCGGGGTTGCCGTATTCGATGTTCTCCAGGATCGTGCCGCCGAAGAGCATGACTTCCTGGGGGACGATGGCAGTCTGGGCGCGGAGGCAGGGCAGGGCGATCTCCGCGGAGTCGTTCCAATCGAAGAGGATCTTGCCGGACTGCTGGTGATGAAAACCGAGGATAAGCGAGAAGATGGTGGATTTGCCCGCGCCGGAAGGTCCGACGAGGGCGACGCGCTGGCCGGGTTCCACTTGGAAGTCGACATCGTGGAGGACCTCGACGTCGGGGCGTGAGGGGTAGTGGAAGTTCACCCGCTTGAAGCCGAGCGAGCCTTGGAGGATGATGTCCATGGCGCCGCCGACGCGTTCGGTGGGGGTTTCGAGGATTTCGCGGAGACGGTCGGTGGCACCGGCGGTTTGCTGGAACTGGGAGACGATCTCCGGGAAGCTGCCGAGGGAGGCGGCGATGAAGCCGGAGAAGAGGGCGAAGGCGGCGAAGTTGGTCCAGTTGATTTCGCCATTGGCGTACATGCGGGCGCCGAACCAGGTGACGAAGGCGATGGTACCGAAGAGGGCGAAGATGATGAAGGCGAGGAAGGTGGCGCGGTGACGGGCACCGCGCAGGGTGACGGCGAAAAACGTGTCGAGCGCGCGGTTGTAGCGTCGCAGTTCAAAGGCCTCGTTGCCGAAGGCTTTCACATCGGCGATGGACTGGGTGGTTTCCTCGATGACCGTGCCGGCCTCGGCCAAGGCGTCCTGGGCATCGCGGGAGAAGCCACGGACTTTCTTGCCGAAGAAGGCGACGGCGAGAACGACCACCGGAATGCAGGCGAGCATGACCAGCGAGAGCTTCCAAGAGGTGATGAAGACGGCGATGAGGCCGCCGACGAGGATGACGCTGTGGCGGGCCGCCTGGGGGACGGCATTCAGGAGGGTGTCACGGACGATTCCCAGGTCCGCGGAGACGCGGTTGCTGACGGCCCCGGAACGCTGGTCCTGATAGAAGCGGACCGGCAGTTTCACCAGGTGAGAAAAGATGTCCCGGCGGAGGTGGTTCAGCGCGGCCTCGCCGGAGCGGATGAAGCCCTGCACGCGGAAAAACGCGATGATCGCCTGGACGGCGAGCACGGCGACGAGCTGGCCGATGATGCCGTTCACCTTGACGAGGACATCCGCGGGCGGGACGCCCTGTTTCATCGCGTCGGCGGGGCTGCCGACCAGTTGCGAGAGGAAGTAGGGAAAGGCGAGCGAAAGCAGGGCGGTGAAAAGGAGCGCGGCGACGGAGGGGAGAAAGGTCCACTTTTCCTTCATCAGGTAGCCGAGGATCCACTGGTGCGAGGAAACGGGTCGCTTCAGTCTGGGTTCGGGCATGGGTGAATGGGAAACGATGGGACCTTGGGCGTCAATGGCGGGAGGATACCGTAGCCCAAATTTCGGATGGAGGGGGGATAAAAATAGGGGAGATGACTAGAGCCGGGGCAATTGGGGAACCCTTGGGGTTGCGCGCGGGGCGGGAATGCCTCATGTAGGGCGCCCATGACGGGACGGGAAATTCGCGAGGTGCTGGATCAGGTCGGCGTGCTGCCGAGCAAGCAGCTTGGGCAGAATTTCCTGATCGACCCGAACATGGCGCGCTGGATCGTTTCCCAACTGGAAATCACGCCGGACGACGCCGTGGTGGAGGTGGGGCCGGGAACGGCCTCGCTGAGCGAGCATCTGGTGGGGAAGGTGCGGCGGCTGATTTTGATCGAGTTCGATGCGCGGTTGGCCGCGGCGCTGAAGAAACGTTTCGCCGATGACCCGACGGTGGAGGTCCATCACGCGGATGGCGCGAAATTCGACGGACGCACGCTTTTCAAGCACCGGCCGCTGAAGTTCCTAGGCAACCTGCCCTATTCCAGCGGCGGGGCGATCATGAAAAACCTGCTGGGGCGGCCGAATCCTTTCGAACGGGCAGTGATCATGCTGCAAAAAGAGGTCATCGAGCGGCTGGCCGCGGAGGCCG
>CAXTTX010000006.1:13572-29675 GCA_964247045.1 uncultured Verrucomicrobiales bacterium
TACGGGATCCTTTCCCTGCGCATGCAGGCAAACTGGGAAGTGAAACCCTTGCGGACCGTGCCGCCGGAGGCCTTTTACCCGCAGCCGAAGATCGACTCCAGCGTGGCGGTGCTGACACCGCGCACGGGCGGGTTGCCGGTTTATGACTACCGGCTTTTCGATGAACTGGTCCGCCGTGGGTTCTCGCAGCGGCGGAAGCAATTGAAGAAGCAGCTTCCCGAAGGGCCGCCGTGGGAGGAAACGATCGCGGCGCTTGGCGTGCCGACCACGGTGCGGGCGGAGGAGCTTTCGCTGGCGCAGTGGGTGGATTTGACGCGTTCGTATGATCCCCATCCGCTTAAGGACGTGGCGCAGAAGGCCGGGGAAATTTTCGATGTGGTGGATGAAAACGACGAAGTCACCGGGACGGCTACGCGGGCGGAAGTCCACGCGAACCGGCTCGTCCACCGCGCGGTGCATGTTTTCGTTTTCAACAAGCGGGGCGACCTGCTGCTGCAAAAGCGGTCGATGCTGAAGGATCTTTGCCCGGGATTATGGGATTCGAGCGTTTCGGGGCATCTGGACTCCGGGGAATCCTACGAGGCGGCGGCGATGCGCGAACTGGCGGAGGAAATGGGCATCATCGTTTCCGTGCCGCCGGAGGAAATCGCAAGGATCACGCCGCGGGAGCAAACCGGCTGGGAGCACGTGAGGCTCTACCAGGTGCGGCACGAGGGGGCGGTGAAATATCCCGCCGCCGAGGTGGATTCGGCGATCGCGTTTCCGGTGGAGGAAATCGCGGCGTGGATCGAGAATCATCCGGCGGATTTCGCGCCGGGTTTCCTGGAATGCTGGGAACAATTCAAATCGCTTTGAGCCATGAAAGCCCTCGTCACGCTGTCCGCCCTCGTTTGTTGCGCGCTCTGCTCCTGCCACAAGGGCCCGGCCGGGACGCTCGCGTGGCAAGTGGTTTCCGCAAAACCGCACGACGGCTCGTCCTACACGCAGGGATTCGAACTGAAGAATGGGCGGCTTTTTGAAAGTTCCGGCCAGTATGGCGATTCCACCTTGCGGGAGATCGAGCCCGGGACCGGCAAGGTATTGCGGAAGCGGCCGCTCGCGAAGACGGTTTTCGGCGAGGGAATGACGATCCTCGGGAATGAAATGTGGGTGCTGACCTGGAAGGAAGGCATCGCCTACGTTTTCGAGCCGGACACCTTCAAGCCGATCCGGAGCCACAATTACAAGGGAGAGGGCTGGGGACTGACGACCGACGGCCAGCAACTCATCATGAGCGATGGCAGCAGCGACCTGAAATTCATCAATCCGAAGGATTTTTCGGTGACGCGCACCTTGGCGGTGAAAGACGGAAACCGCTCCGTGGCCATGCTGAACGAGCTGGAAATGGTGGATGGCCAGATTTTCGCGAACATCTACATGACCGAGCGGATCGCCCGGATTTCTCCGGAAACGGGTGAGGTGACGGCTTGGCTGGACCTGAAGGGACTGCGGAACCAAATGGAGAATCCCGGCAAGGCCGAGGTTCTGAACGGCATCGCCTGGGACAAGTCGAGCGGGCATTTGCTGGTCACCGGCAAGTATTGGCCGCAGATGTTCGAGCTGAAGGTGACGGAGAAGTGAACCGGCGACAAAGATGGTTCTGATAGGGATGATCCGGGTGCCGTGTCCACTCCTGCTGGTGCCTGTGGTGGTCCAAGTCATCCGCGTTCCTTTCCATCTGATATTTGGGAGGGAGCCCGAAGGCGAAACGGCTGGGAAATAATAGGGAAAAGAGATCGTATCTAACAAACATGTTGCTGCTCCACCTATTTATTCCGGAGGAACACCGGCGGGAGAGAAAACTGGGATACGTGGCGGAATTTTGCGTGCTCTGCCGGGGGATACGACCTTGCAGGCTGATTAAATACGGCATGGAGGAGACGATCCTCTTCGTTGTTCCGCTCGGAATGAAAAAGGTTCTCGGACACAGGGCCGTCTGTCCGGAATGTAGCATTTCACAGGAAGTGGACCCGGCGAAGTATCTTTCAATTGCCAAAAGCGCCCGTGGTGATGTGGGGATGCTGGCACAGGAGACATTTCCCGGCATTCACGAGGCCTACGCCGGGCGCTTTGAACTGGAGCGCGCGCTCACCCAGGGGCGGCTTACCGCCGGAGAGAGGATGGAGAGGATACTTGAGATTCTGCGCCTTTTCGAACAACCCACCGAAGACAACTTCCGCACGACATTCCAGGTTCGGGGACCCGGGCCATGGGTGTTTGGCCTGACCATCGTGGGGACCGCATTGATCACGGTGCTCGCCAGTGGGAACATCGAGCTGACACCGTCCCAGCACGAAACCTTCTTCTCCGTCGCGCTCTTGGGATTTCCAAGCGGTATCATCCTCTCGGCGATACTGATGATCCGCCAGCCCGGCAGGTCATTCCGGAAAAAGATCGTCCCTGCCATGGCCAGAGCCCTGAGGCCGCTGGATCCGAGCATGGAGGAACTTACCGAGGCATTGGGAGTTGTGAAGAGCGCCGGGTTGAAGGTCGGCAAGAAAACCCGCCTCAAGGTGCTCTGGAATGCCATTTTGCGGCCATCCGGAGCGTATGAGGGGTTCACGAGCCCTCAAAGCGGCTCATTCCGGAGCCACTGACGCCGTTTTTCCTTCGAACCGCTTGCCTCGCCCCGCCACCCGGCTACCTTCCGCCGCCGATGCCCCTGCCTGATCCCAGCCTGGAACCCGCGGTCCGCGATCCGAAGAAGTTGCGAAATACCGCCATCACCCTGGTGGTGATCATGGTGGTGGGCGGCACCCTGATCATGCTGGCCTACAACCAGTGGTCGATGCAACAGGCCTTGGACGACCGTCCGGCGGTGGTCTACCGCATCACCCCGGAGCGGGACCTGCGGATGCTGCGGCAGGATGGCAAGACGGCGGAACTGATCGACCTGCGGAAGCATGTCGTGGCGGTGAACGTCATCAGCCTGCGCGACCCGCAGGCGGCGGAACTGAGCATGGGGGTGATGAAGCGCCTCGCGGAATCGCGGGCCGGCAATCCGGATTTCAACCTCGTGACGCTGGTGCTTGATCCGATGCCCCGCGAGCAACTCGAGAAGACGCTGGCGGAAACCGCGAAGGCAAAGGGCATCAATCTCCCGCAGTGGTGGATGGGCAGCAACGTGCCGGAGGACTTGCACAAGTTCATCTACAACCAGCTCAAGGTTTCGGTTTATCCGAATGAAAAGGACGGCAAGTGGCAGTATGATTCCTCCGTCGTGCTGATCGACAAGAACGGGCACATCCGCCGCGCGGTGGTGCCGCAGAAGCGGGGCGGGCCGCCCTTCGTCGCTACTTTTGATTTCGAGCAAGCGGCCGGCTGGGATGCCAAGGGCGTCAAGACCGGCACGGACAAGAACAACGTGGGGCAGCTCGAGGTGCTGCTGAACCACACCATCGACAAGCTCCTTGAGGAGCCCTTCAAAAACTGATGAAACGCAACACCACCATCGCGCTATTTTACACGGGCGTGGCCGTCTTCTGTGTCGGCATCGTGTCTTTTTTCACGTACCTCGGGAAGAACATGGACAAGCCCTATCAGGCACCCGCCATCAACGTTGGCAAGGAAACGGCGGCAAAGGAATGGTTCCCGATTGAGAAGGATCTGCCGGCCGTGAACCAGGACAACAAGCCGGTGAAACTGTCCGACCTGCGTGGCAAGGTCTGGGTGGTCGCGGAGTTTTTTGCGATCTGCCCGCACTGCGCGGTGCGCAACGGGGAGGAGCTCCACAAGCTGTATGACGAGTTCAAGGATTATCCGGATTTCCACATCACCTGCGTTTCGGTGGATCCGGAGAACGACCAACCGGAGCGCCTCGGAGAATACGCGAAGGCGCTCGGTGCCGACTCGAAGAACTGGTGGTTCCTGAATGCCGGGGATGCGGCCACCACGCACACTTACCTGGAGAAGGAGCTGAAGTTCTTCGGCGTCCGCGAGCGGACCGACAAGCTGGACATCGAGACGAACGGGAAATACGCGCATGACCTCGGGTTCATCCTGGTGGACCGTGATTTCAAGGTAATCGGGAAGTGGCCATTGGCCGATGCCCGGTCCGAGGAGGCGAAGAGGCGCGATCCGCAGCTCTATCAGAAGCTGAAGGATGAGCTCTACGGCCGTATCCGCCAGGAACTCGGTAAAAGCGAAACGACCAAAAAGTGATGATCGAGGAACACCGCCAATGGCTTGCCAGGCCGGCGAAGGACGCGCTGGCGAAGAAGCTCGGGATCGCGGCGTGGATCGCCTCCGCGGCGGTGCTGATCCTGGTGGTGCTGATGCAAAGGATCAAGCTGCCCCTGCCGGAAGGGATCTCGTTTTCATTCCTGCCGCCGGTGCATGCGCTGCTCAATTCGCTGGTGGCGGCGTGTCTGGTCGGAGCCTTCGCAACGGTGAAACGCGGGAAGATCGCGATGCACCGGAATTTCATCTTCGCAGCGATGGGGTTTTCGGTCGCGTTCCTGCTTTGCTATGTGGCCTATCACATCACCAGCACCGAGGTGAAGTTCGGGGATGTGAACGGGGATGGTTTTGTGGATGCCGCGGAAGCGATTGCCGTGGGAGGGACGCGCGGTGTTTATCTGTTTTTGCTGATCACGCACATCGTGCTGGCGGGCGTGAGTTTGCCTTTCATTTTGTTCACCTTTATCTCGGGTTGGACCAACCGTTTTCCACAGCATCGGCGGTTGGCGAAGTTCGTGTTCCCGATGTGGCTGTATGTGGCGGTGACGGGGCCGATCTGTTATCTGATGCTGAGGCCGTATTATTGAGGCTGTAGCGGCGGTCTCCACGCGTGGCGATACTGATAGGAGCATCGCTTTCAGCCAGCGACGGTCATAGATTGAGGGCACCCCGGACGGGGCAGTTACGCCCTCCACCTTCGGTTGCCGCTACAAAAGAGAAGATCTCACACCTTCATCAGATCCGCTTCCTTCGCGACGGCGTGATCCTCGATCTTTTTGGTGAACTTGTTCGTGAGTTCCTGTACTTCCTTTTCGAAGTCCTTCTGGCCGTCCTCGGTGATGTCATTGTCCGCCTTCATCTTCTTGGCGGCGTCCATGCCTTCCTTGCGGGCGGCGCGGAGGCGGACCTTGGCTTCCTCGGCGAGTTGCTTGATCATCTTCACCATGTCCCGCCGGCGCTCTTCGGAAAGCTCCGGAATCGGCACCCGGATGGAGCGGTCCGCGGCGGCGGGGTTGAGGCCCAGCTTGCACTCGCGGATGGCGCGCTCGATGTCACGCGTGGTGGCAGGATCGAAGGGTTGCACTACCAGCATCCGTGGCTCGGGAGAGTTGATGACGGCCAGGCTCTTCAGCTTGGAGACAGCGCCATAGGCGGCGACGTGCACGTCCAGGTTCTCGATGAGCGCGGGGCTGGCCTTGCCGGTGCGGACACCGGAAAACTCGTGGATGAGGTAATCGACGCACTTCGTCATCGCTTCCTCGACTTCTAGGATGGCTAGGTCTGGATCCATGGTGAAGGTATTGGGAAAAGTCTCACTCGCCGTGGACGAGGGTGCCGATCGGCAGACCGCGCAAGGCATGGGAAAGGTTTCCGACCGGTGCGAGATCGAAGACGATGATCGGAATGTGGTTGTCCATGCAGAGGCTGAAAGCGGAGGCATCCATCACGTTCAGGCGTTTGGAAAGGCACTCCTGGAAGGTCACGGTCTCGTAGCGCTTCGCGTTCGGGTTTTTACGCGGGTCGCTGTCGTAGACGCCGTCCACCTGGGTGGCCTTGAGGATCACATCGGCAGCCATTTCGCTGGCGCGGAGGGCGGCCGTGGTGTCCGTGGAGAAGAAGGGGTTGCCGGTGCCGGCGGCGAAGATGACCACCTTGCCACAGTCCAGCAGACGCTCCGCCTTGCGGCGGATGAAGGGTTCCGCCACGTTTTTCATCTCGATGGCGGAGTGGACGACGCAGGGCACGCCGTGGTGGTTGAGCGCGCCTTCGAGGGCGAGGGCGTTCATCACGGTGGCCAGCATGCCGACGTAGTCCGCTGTCGGGCGGTCCATGCCGCGGGCGGAAGCACTCGCTCCGCGCCAGAAATTGCCACCACCGACGACCACGCCGAGCTGGAGGCCGCCCTGCACCGCCTCGCGGATTTCAAGGGCGATCCGGTCGACGATTTCGGGCGAAATGTTGTCCCTGGAACCCGTCCCGCGAAGGGCTTCACCGCTGAGTTTGAGGATGGCGCGTTTGAAGGGACGGGGATCTTTGGGAGGGACGGTCATGCGTGGCTGGTTGTCTGCCGGATGAAAGCGGAATCCCCCCCGCGTTGAAAAGGGAAAACGCGGAATCAATTCGGAGTGGCCCCCGGCTCCACCGTGAATTTCGCGGAGAGCTCGCGGAGGCTTTCCTTTTTGCCCTCCGCGCCCTCGATGAGGAGGTTCACCTCGATGGGCTTGGTCTGGGCGTGCTGGTATTCCTCCAGGGTTTTGCGAAGCGCGACGATGGTCAGGTTGAGGATCTGGCGGGTGGTCAGATCGACCTCGGTGGGGATCGCCAGCGAGGCGATGTCGAGGCGCACGGTGAGGGCTTCCTTGCCCAGTTCCGCCTCAATGCCGACGTTGCAAAGGACTAGAAGGTTTACCTCCTGGACCTTGTAGTTGGCGCTGTTCGTGGGGAGCAGGTGCGGGTTGCGGATCGCCCGGACGAGATCCTCCGGAAAGGCCCCGGTCAGCGCCATGGGGCGGGAGAGCACCGTTGCGCCTAGGGC
Organism: uncultured Verrucomicrobiales bacterium; assembly: GCA_964247045.1. Taxonomy (GTDB): domain Bacteria; phylum Verrucomicrobiota; class Verrucomicrobiia; order Verrucomicrobiales; family Akkermansiaceae; genus Luteolibacter. The sequence continues at coordinate 20,327 of CAXTTX010000006.1, forward strand.
CTCGCCCACCTCGGTGACGCCGCCATCCACGTCGGTGCCGTGCAAACTGATGGGTTCATAGACCTGAACCACGGAAATGAGGGAGGAAAAGGCCGGCGAAACCAGCAATGCCGTGCAAAACCCTGCCGTGAGCCACGTTTTCATGGCCGCAAAATGCCACCGCGGGCGACGGGAAGCGAGGCGAAAGCGGGTGCGGCCGGAGTATTCGCCCGTGCTTGCCAAGCGCCGGTTCCCGGGTTTGTGATGGGGCATGGAGTACCTCGCCCGCGCGCGTTCCGTGATCGAAATCGAAACCGACGGCCTGAGCCGGATGGCGATGCGGCTGGATAATTCCTTCATTGTCGCGGTAAAGGTCCTGCAGGCCACGCTCGATGCGCGGGGGAAGATCGTCGTGGTCGGCGTCGGCAAGTCCGGTAACATCGGCCAGAAAATCGCCGCCACCTTCAATTCCACGGGTGCCACCGCGGTGGTCCTGGATTCCCAGAACGCCCTTCACGGGGACCTGGGAATGCTATCCGACGGGGACGCCGTGCTGGCACTTTCCTATTCCGGCGAAACGCGCGAGTTGCTCGACCTGCTGCCATTCATCAAACGCTTCGATGTGAAGGTCATTTCCATGACCGGCAAATCCACCTCCACGCTTTCCCGGTACAGCGAGGTGACGCTGGACACTTCCGTCGAGCGCGAAGCCTGCCCGCTGAATTTGGCCCCCACCTCGTCCTCCACGGCGATGCTGGTGATGGGTGACGCGCTGGCGATGGTGCTTCTGGAGTCGCGGGGGTTCACGGAAGAGGACTTTGCCCGCTTCCACCCCGGTGGTTCGCTCGGCCGCGCGCTGCTCACCCGCGTTTCCGACATCATGCGCGCGGATACCCAGCTCCCGACCGTGGCGGAAGATGGAAACGTCTTCGCCGCACTGGACTCCATGAACCGTGCCCGCGCCGGTGCCTGCCTTATCTTGAAACCGGATGGCAAGCTTGCGGGCATCTTCACCCATGGCGACTTTGCCCGCAGCTTCCGCAGCGATCCCCTGTTAGGCGAGAAGCCCGTGGCCGACCTGATGACGCGTCACCCGATCACCGTCCAGGCCGACGCACTGGCGGTGGAAGTTCTCAAGACCATTGGTGAAAACCGGATCGATGATATCGTGGTGCTGGATGAGAGCGGGAAGCCGGTGGGGCTGATCGACACGCAGGACCTGGCGAGGCTGAAGATCGTTTGATGCGAATCACCTCTCATCCGCCGGCGGATCGATCGTCGAGAATTTGAGACGATAAAAACGCGCGGGATCTGCGGCGGGATTCGACAGTACCGCGGTCACGAAATCATTTGTCGGAAGTCCGGACGAGGTCGCCGGGCCGAGCGTCTGCCAATCCGCCTCCATGGTGGTGGAGGTCAGGACCTGGGTCGTGAGATCGGCTCGTCCGCGGGCGAGGCGCCAGCCCAAGGTGCCGGAAGAGGCATCCAGGGAAAGCGCGGCCAATGACGTGGAGGATGCGACATTCGGGTCGGTGCCAACGGCGTATTCCTGGAGGTTGGTGATTCCATCCGCATCCGGGTCTCCTTGCGCACCGCCCGTGACGGAGTGCCCGGCGGCCCAAGCCGGGTAGGTCAGCGGCCGCGTGTAGCTAGAAAGCAACCGCAGATAAGCGGCCTGATAGTAAATGGCGGGCTCGGTAACGCTCCAGGAGTTTTGAGGATAGGAGGTGTTCCAATCCTTGTAGGATTTCTGCACGGGTTGGTTTTGGGGCGGTGAGATCTGGCCGCCGTATGAGCCATCCGGGGCGAAGGTGGGATTCGCCCCACCCGTGACATATCCCGGTGGCGGGCCATTGGGCGAAGTCGCGGCATTATCGTAAACCGTGCCGTCGCCGAACCACGCGTGATACATCTCATTGGCGGATCTGCCCGCGCCATGGGAGTTCATGTTCGTCAGGTAGACCATTCCCTGGGGATTCGTGCCGTGGATGTAATGAAGAAACCCTTCCGCCGCGCCGCGGTATTTCGCGGCGTTTGCAGGATCGAGGCCATAGGTGAGCTGGGCTTGGAAGATGAGGCCCATGTGGGATTTCACGCTGTTGCTGCCCCAGACGTAATCGCTGTCTTTCAGATAGGCGCGGTAGGCATCGGTCTTGTTGTTGTAAGCGGGCAAGAACTCGCCGCCGCCCATGCCGGATTGTTTCGCGTTGCGGATGGCGGAGACAACCGACGGAGTAGGGCCGATGAAGGCGGTGTATTCCATGAGCGCGTCTTGAACGGCTGATTGGAAAGGGAAAAAATAGCCCCATTGGTAAGGTTCGATGGAGGTGTAGTTCCCTTCGACATAAGCCTTGTAGGTCGAACTGAAGGTGAGGGTATAAAGATAGATCGCGGCGCTGAATTTCAGGGAGGTGCGGCCGTAGCCGGAGGTTTCCGGATCCGCGCTCAAGAATCCGGCGTTGTTGTAGATGACGGAGGGATTTGCATCCGCCCAGTTCCAGGCGAGCACGGCGCGCGCATGCAAATCCGCGGCTTCCGACGTTTGTCCCGCGCCCGCATAGACCCGCGCGGCGTGGGCAAATACGGACGCCACCGTGAGCGTGGATGATGTGCTGGCGGCACCATATCGACGTGCCGCGGTATCCGAACCGGGAGGTGATGCCGCGTCGAAGCCTGTGACGCTCACCTTGCTGAGCACCGAGCCGTCGGCCTGCTGCATCCGTTTAAGCCACTCGAGTTCCCATTGGATTTCGTCCAGCAGGTCGGGCTTGCCATTGCCGCTTTCCGGGATGCCGGAATCGTCTGTCCAGATCGCGGGGTTATGTTGATAGGCGAACAGGAGGTCGTGCAGCGTGTCGTGGGTAAAGTTGACGTACTTGTTGTAGTCCCCCGCGTCGAACCAACCACCGGAGAGGTTCTTGGAGAGACTGGCGTTGTAGGGATCGGTGACGAGGCGGCAGTTGAGGTCCTGGTTGCTGCCGAGATGACTCGCGCCGTCCGTCCATTTCGCGTCGGCGAAGGGTGTGTTTTTCGCGAAACCACTGCGCTGATAGAAAAAGACGCGCGCGGCGTGGCGGAGCGGAATCCGGTAAACATCGTTCCGGATTTCGAAGGGATACGAGCGCACGTTGTTCGTGGGATCGTAGATATAGAATGACCCCCAGGCGGTGAGCGAGGAGAAATCGAGCCACTTCACCATGTTGCCGGACTGCGCGTGGGTGGCCCCGCCGTTCCACGCGGTTGGAGCGCCGGAGAAGACCACCGCATCGGTCTGCCAGTTCCTGACTTCCAGCGTGGTGCCGGGCGCGTAAGCCAGCGCGGCGTCATAGCCGGTCTGGGGGGCCGCGAGGACGGCGATTTTCACCGAATCCGGCAGATAGCCAAATTGGTCAAGCTGGATGAGCGGCTGGACCGGTGCCGCCGGAACCGCGAAGGCGGTGGAACAGGCAAGGGTGAGTGGCAAAATGGCTTTCATGCGAAGCACGGATAATCCGTGCATCCTATCTCAATTGGCCCTTGGTTGCATCTTCAATTTCCCGGGGCCGCTTCCGGCTGGATCACGGAGGGTGCCGGGCGGGCGACTTTTTTTCCGAGGGCCATTCCGGGGACCTCTACGAAAACGTGCAGCAGCCGCGCGGCGACAAGCACCAGCGGCACGCCCGTAACCATCAGCACGGCCAGCGCCTTGCCTTGTGAAATGCCCGGTGCGAAATGCAGCAGCATGGAGAGGATGCCGATGATGATGGGCCAGTGCACCAGATAGAGCGGGAAGGAAATCTTGCCGAGTTGTTGCAGCCAGGGATGCAACAGGGTGCCGCGGAAAAAACCGGCCACTTGGCCGGGAAGGCTCTCGCCTTTTACGAGGATGCATCCGAAGGCCACGGCCCAGATGCCGAGGCCCACGGCATGCTGGTGCAGCATGGAGACGACGTGGCGCAGGGCATTGGAGGCGGAGATTTTTGCTCCGGGGTTCCCGAAAGGCACCAGGCCGATCAGGAGGAGAACCGCGATCGCGCCGAGGAAGACCAAGGCGGATTTTTTGCCAGTGCCCCAGGCGGCGTAGAGATGATAGCTGCCGATTCCTATCAGGAAAAGGGGCAGGTGGACCGGGAAGAACGCGAGCTGTGGATTTTGCCAGATCAGGTCGTGCTTCTGGTTGTAATAAAGTGCCAGATAGGCAACCGCGGCGAGGGGCAAGAGGCCCCACACGGATTTTACCAGTCGTGCGACCAGCGGGGCGACCAGGTAATATTGCCATTCCAGCGTGATGCTCCACGCGGGCGTCAGGATCGTGCCGGTGGCACCGGTCAGAAAGGTTTTGAAGAGCACGCCATTGACCAATGTCAGGTGCCAGAAGGTGTGGGCGGCGAAGGCGGTGGATTCATTCGTGGCCAGCGTGCGGATCCATTCGAAATATAGGGTGCCTTTCCACGCTGCGGTTTCCAGGATGCCTCCCGTGAGGAAAGTTGAGCCGATCGCCAGCGCCAGGCAAACCAGATAGGCCGGATAGATCCGGAACACCCGGCCGGTCATGAAGGCTCCCCAGGATTGCCGTTTCGCGTTCAGCAGGAAACTGATGGCGAAGCCGCTGAGGATGATGAAAGTGTCCACGGCGGCCGCGGCCTCGATGAACACGGGCCACACCCGGCCGAAGGGGCGGGGCAGGTGGAGTTCCCAATAGCCGCACCAGGCACACATGTGGCCAAGCGCGACCCAGAGGGCGAGAAGGCCGCGCAGGCCGTCCAGCTCGTCCACGCGGGCAGGTCGATTTTCGGGGGGATGGGGGGAGGTCATGTGCGTGAGCCGGTGATGGACTGGGCGCGAATGAGGCCTGCATCATGCATTTTTCCCCCGGAAGTGGAAGGAAAAAGGCCGGGGAGGGTGGCAGAGCGGTATGACACCGGGAACAAGACGGATGAGCGACTATGGTGGGGCGACTTGGCCGCTTGATTTTTCGCCGGATTCCGTTCATCATGCCGTCCATGGTGACCCTCGCCGAAATCGAATCATTGGCTTTCCAACTTCCGGATGCTGATCGGGCGAAACTTGCCGCGGATCTCCTCGATTCGCTTCCAGCGGTCCTCCTCGATGAGGATGAAGGATTCGCGGAGGCTTTGAGGCGTTCAGAAGAAATGGACGCGGATCCATCCATGTGTTTAACCCATGACGAATTCCTAGCGGCCTTGGGCCGGCTTGATGAAGGTGATTTACCACCGGCTGGCGGTTCGGGATGTCGAAGAAATTCTGCGATATTATGAAGAAGAGGGCGGAAGCAAACTTGCTGACCGCTTCTTCTCGGATCTCTTGGGGATGATCGACACAGCGAAGGGGAATCCTAAATTCTAGCCCCCGTTTGGAGGCATCATGCGTAGGGCGAATCTGCAGGGGTTTCCCTATCACCTTCTCTATCAAGAAATGCTCTGGGGCATCAAGGTCGTGGTTGTCCGTCACCATCACCGCAGCCCGCGCTATGGCGTGAGGCGAAGATAGCTGGCGGACAAAGAAAAGGGCGTGGCCCGCAAGCCACGCCCCAAGGATGAATGAGTCAGCCAGCCGTTGTGCCGGATATTATCCCAGCATGCCTTCGATCAGCTTCTCCAGCTTCACGATGTCCCCGGAGAATGCGCGGATGCCTTGCGCGGTTTTTTCGGTGGCCATGGGGTCCTCGTTGAGAAGAAAGCGGAAATCCGCCTCGTTGAGAGTGATCTTCTCCTGGTCATCGGAAGCGGCGTCTTTTTCATTGAGCCGTTCCTCGACCGGCTCTTCGGAGGCCTGGAGTTCACCGAGCAGCGAGGGGCTAATGGTGAGCAGGTCGCAGCCGGCGAGGGCGAGGATCTCGCCCTTGTTGCGGAAAGAGGCACCCATGACCTCGGTCTTGTAGCCGAATTTCTTGTAATAGTTGTAGATGGCTTTCACGGAGATCACGCCGGGGTCCTCGTCGCCCTGATAGTCCTTGCCGGTTTCCTTCTTGTGCCAGTCGAGGATGCGGCCGACGAAGGGGGAGATGAGCTTTACCCCGGCCTCGGCGCAGGCGACGGCCTGGGCGAAGGAGAACAGCAGTGTCAGGTTGCAGTTGATGCCTTCCTTCGCGAGTTGCTCGGCGGCCTTGATGCCTTCCCAAGTGGACGCGATCTTGATCAGGATGCGTTCGCGGCCGTGGCCTTCCTTTTCGTAGGCCTCGATCAGGGAGTGGGCCTTCGCGATGGTGGCCTTCGTATCGAAGGACAGGCGGGCGTCCACCTCGGTGGAAACGCGGCCCGGGACGATTTTCAGGATCTCCAGACCGAACGCAATGAGGATGCGGTCGAGGATGGCTTCCATTTCCGAGGAAGACCCGATGCGGCCGGTGCCTTTGCGGACACCGCAGATCGACTGCTCGAGAAGGTGCTTATATTCCGGCTTCCCGGCGGCCTGCAGGATCAGCGAGGGGTTCGTCGTCGCGTCCTGGGGCTTGTAAACTTTCATCGATTCGAAATCGCCGGTGTCGGCGACGACGGTCGTGAACTTCTTGAGTTGGTCGAGTTGGTTGCTCATGTGGTAATGCAGGTAACGCGCTGAGGAGCGCTTTTAAAGGGCAAAACCCGCCGCTATCCAGGGAAAGCCATGAATTTCATTTGAGCCGGCGATGAAGCGCCTTGAAAACCAAGGCTCCGACGACCGCGCCGAGGAAATCGGCGATCCAATCGTAGGGGTCATTCCCACTCCGGCCCGGGGTGAATCCCTGATGGACCTCGTCCAGCCAGCCGACGACGCCCAAGACCAGTACCGCCGTCACCAGCAGGGCCGTCCAATTGGGGTTCTCCGGGTTCCGGCGGAAAAGCCAGGCACAGAAGAGGCCGCTGCCGCCGAAGAAATAGCCGAAATGCTCGACCTTATCGAAGCCCTCGATCGGGGCAACCCCGCCCGGTCCGGCGAAGGAGGAGAGGATGTAAAGGGTGACGAACCAAACGATGAAGGCCGTCAGCCAGAAAGCGGGTTTGCGGGGGAGCCGCGCCATTCGCCGCTCAGAGCTTGCGCATTTCCTCTTCCAGCCGCTCCGCCAGCCATTGCTTCATCATCGACTGGTAGTTGAGGAAGCGGGAGCGGGCGATGCGCTTAATGCGCGAGAGCATGCGGGGATCGAAGCGGAGCGTGATCGTGGTGGATTCACGGGAATCCGCCTCGTGGACGGAGGTGGCCATCAGTTTGCCATCCAGCTCGTGGGTTTCCCAAAAACGGGCCTCGGCGGCCTCGTCCTCAAATTCGGGAATCTCGCCCCAGCGGGTGATTGTGTTCATGTTTGGCGTCGGGAAAAAGGGGAGGGGTGTCAGCGGATTTCCGCGTATTTGCGGTCGTAGAATTTCTGCTCGGTATCGGACATTTCGCGGGCGGCGACAACCCGGTTGGTCTTTCCGTCTGTCCAGAACGCGAAGAACAGGTAGCGGTCGGACACCGTCCGGCCGAGGCCGAAGTAGCGGGAAGCCCCGTCCGAACGCTCGTTGTCGGGCAGGAAGCGTACGGAAAACGGATCCTCGAAAGCTTCCTCAAGCTCACGCGGTTTGATATTTTTGAGATCGAATTGAACGTCGAGAAGGTCGAGTTCCATGGCGGCAGTCTGCGGAAGGTCGGGGAAAGTGCAATAAAGAGTTTGGGGAAAGGGCCCCCGGGCCGGAGGGACCGGTCCATCCGGCCTGCTCCGGGGTTGCGGCCGCTTACTCCGTCACTCCCAGCCGTTCCATATTCTGTTTTTTCCACTCCGCGCCGAGTTCCTGGAGGGTTTTGCCGGTCCATTCTTTCCAGAGATCCTCGGAGTAGCCCTCATGGGTTGCCACGTTCAGCTTCCGCATCAGGTCCTTCTCGTGGTTCTTGATGACCCAGTCGAAGAAATTGGCGGTGACCCGGTAGCTGGCATCGTAGCGGGACTGCTTGACGTTGCGGGTCGTGATTTCCGCGCCCTTTGCCTGGGGTTCGTAGAGGAACCAGCGGATGTAGTCGGCGACGCCTTCGGTGACCCAGCTCGGTGGACGGCCTTGGCCGCGGGGACGGCGTCCGCCCTCCTCGCGGTCGCCGCCGAACTGCACGACGTGCACCACCTCGTGGATCCCGGCGCCGACGGCCTCACCCGTCATCTGGTCCCGCATGAACTTCGTGTTGAACACCACGGAAGTGCCGCTGGCGTAGGCGGGCACACCGCTCATCTGCCCGCGCAGGGTGGTGGAATCCTTCAACGTGAAAGTGATGTGGGTGGCCGGCTTGATCCCTTCCACGGGTAGCATGTCGATGATTTTCGGGTACCACTCGTCGAGCACGGGAACCAGATTTTTGGCGCACCATTCCTGCATGTCCGGGGCCTCGGTGGCATCCAGCGTGTATTGGTATTTGCCGTCCTTGGAGGCGAATTCCTGGAGGATTTTCTTCGGTTTCTGGACGCGGGCCAGTTCCGGGCCGTTGGCGTCCGTGATGTCGAACTCGCTGAAGAAGGTGTCGTTGAAGCGCGCTTCCTTGGGGTTCTTTTTGATATCGAACAGGACGTAGCGGAACGACCCGAGCGACTTCCCGGAGTCAGGAGTGACGGCCGCGGCATGTTGGCCGGGACGTTTTTCCGTCGTGTCCACCTTAGCGACGAGTGTCCAGCCGCATTTGGTGGGATCCACCGCAGCGCCGGGTTCGGCGTTGAAATCCTTCGCGCTGCCGTCGGCGGCGTAGATTTCCAGGAACTGACCGGCACGCGCGCCATCGTGCCACGAATAGGTGGCGATGGAACCGACGTCCACAGGCTTGCCGAGATCGGCCAGGATGCGGCCGTCGGTGGAAAAGAAGAAGTTCGAGCCAGGCTCGTCATCGCCGCGGGGGATTTTCCCGTCATGCAGGACATCGAGGGGGCCGCTGTTCGGATCGGGCGTGCCGGCGATGACCTTGAACGTGGCGGCGGTGGCCGCGTCGTTGGTGGCCGGAGAGGCGGTGGTCTTGGTTTCGAAGGCGGTATCCTCCCGGCTGTTGCCGATCGCGACCTTGGCGGGCGCGGCATGCAGGGAAGAGGTGACGAGGGCGAGCGCGGGCAGCGCGAGGCGGATGGTGGCTGGGGACCGGAGTTTCATGGCTGATGGGGAATGGGATGGGAATCCGGACAGTCTAACGACGGTGGAGGCCGGTTTTGTCAAACGGATGCATTCTCCGGCCCATTTTTGGCGGAATCCGGTGATCATCCCAACGAATCAACCGAAAGCGACCATACTGGCTGCCCGGTGGGGAGACTGATCCCGGGAGGCGGCCTCGCCAAGCCGGAACACGTGGCCCCGGATCTGGCCCAGTTTCCCCGGCGACATCCAAGGAATCACGAGTGCCGGTTCATCCACGAATTCCATCCGCGATTTCGGCTGGCGATGGGCTT
>CAXTTX010000006.1:29685-30680 GCA_964247045.1 uncultured Verrucomicrobiales bacterium
GGCTTGGTAAAGCCTCACCACCTTGCGCGTGGTCCGCCGCTCGATCTCCTCCCCATTCTTGGAAAGGACGATGAAGTTCTCATCCACCGTGACCTGGTATTTGGCCGCGTGCGCATAACCGGCGAGGACGGCGAGAAAGCCCCACGGCGGCAAAATGACCGCCACGCATTCGAGCACCGGAAATCCCACCGATGGCGGCGGCCCGCAACTCGCCCGCAGGATCAGGGCCAGGAAAAGCACGAAGGCGCAGGAATAGGCATACACGAAGGCAATGACCGCGCCTTCCCGGACGGTGTGACCGAAGGTTCTCATCAAGTGGGGGGAGTGATTGCCGGGGACGAACGGGGAAGTTCTCCGACACGCCCATCCAAGCACGATCCGGGCCGGGATGCAAGAACCTTGATCAGATCCTGATGCCGTGCGGACTCCCTCTCCCGATCTAACAAAAATCCCATGGGAAACCGGTGTGTGAAGCCCGTGATCGCCAAATGATCATCCGATGCTGAAAATCAAAGCGTGTGCCCCATGCGGGTCTTCTTCGTTTCGAGATAGCGCTCGTTGTCCGGATTGGATGCCTGGCGGATGGGAAGTTGCTCGACGATCTCCAAGCCATAGCCTTCGAGGCCGACGACTTTCTTCGGGTTGTTCGTCAGCAGGCGGATTTTTCTAACACCCAGATCGTAGAGGATCTGCGCGCCCATGCCGTAGTCCCGCAGGTCCGAGGCGAAGCCGAGTTTTTCGTTCGCCTCAATGGTGTCGTAGCCTTCCTCCTGGAGCTTGTAGGCGTGGATTTTCGCGGGCAGGCCGATGCCGCGTCCTTCCTGGCGAAGGTAGAGGAGCACGCCGCCTTCGATGGAAAGGCGTTCCAGCGCCGCGGCGAGTTGGCCGCCGCAGTCGCAGCGGCGGGATTGGAAGACATCGCCGGTCAGGCATTCGGAGTGGACGCGGACGAGGGTGGCCTTGTGCGGATCGATATCGCCCTTGGTCAGGGCAAG
>CAXTTX010000007.1:0-2277 GCA_964247045.1 uncultured Verrucomicrobiales bacterium
TCAGGGCCCAACAATTCGAAGCTGCCGTTATTGTGGGTAGGGTCAATGATAAAGGTCTGGGCGCCAGCAGCGGCGGGAAGAAGCGAGCCAAGAATCCAGATGATGGCCTTCTGGCTGCTAAAACTTGGAATACGGTGGGGTTTCATGGGTTTAATAGGTTATTTTTGATGATCTCAATGGGTCAGGCGGTCCGATTCCGGGCGGTCGGACCTTACACCGGGGCCGCCCCTTGCCTTCCGGCAGGTTTACGACAGGGTTTGCGGTGAAGATTCACAGTTACCCGATGTCCCTTTCGCGTTCCAAGGAAGATCCGCTCGGGTCCAGTTTTCTACCCAACCGGGTAATTGCATGCTTTCGGCTGACCGAGCCGGGTCATTCAAGTCCTAAAGCTTTTCGTAGCCCAATGCAGGGAAATTTTCTACCTTCTTGCAAGATCGATTCTCTTCACGATCGACGTCGGTTCATACTTGTCCCACGCCGAATCCTTGCTCGAAGAATACAGTTTCAGATTGGCCCGAAGCCGTAGACCGTGCTCCGGCGCCTACAGCGACTTCACCCCAGAAATAAGGGTCCCAACTACGTTGCGCCCGAATTTTTGCGAAGTAAGGAACCAGCCAGCACGAGTTCCTATCCTATTGGGAGTTCTCTTGAGGAATTTATATCCAATGGTGCCAACGCCCTCTCCAGCGGCACACCCGAACTCTGAGATCATTCATGCCGACAGATCGTGCTTGCGAACCTCTTTACCCACATGGGTAGTAATCCCGCCACTCAAGGCCTATCGAGATTTTTGAGTTTTTTTATCTCATGTCTTAGCTGACTCTCAGCACGCAGTTCGCCTGCTGATCTGTGAAAAAAACCACCAATGAAAACTTCGTTCATATCATCCCCACTTGCAATTGCCCTCGGTTTGTTAGGCTCGTCCAGCCTCTCTGAAGCGGCTGTCCTAATCAACGGAACTACTCTTAATGGAGGCTTTGAAAGCCCTGCCGTTGGCGTCGGCGACTCTAAACAAGGCTTCGATATGTCGGGCAAGGACATTCTGAATTGGACCAATACTACCACTACCTACGCTGGTGTCGGGGGTGCCACTTACAATGACAATGGCGTCGACTTCAACGCCGGCGGTGCGCATAGCGGCGATCAGTTTGCATTTTTCCACGGCGGCGAGGGAGGCGCATACAACCTTACGAATTACATAATCCAGGCCGGCGATCAGTTTTCCCTCACATGGTGGGGACGTGCGGACACCATTGCAATCAGATTATTCTCGTCCTCCGATGGCAGCTATGGCACTGCCGCCACGATGACGGAGCTTCTGCAGGCCCAATCCGCTGGCATTTATACTCAATACACCATTCCCACCTACACGGCAGTTGCAGGCGACGTGGGCAAGACTATCGGAGTCAGCGTTTTCAATCCCCTTCCGGGTTACGCCAATGTCGATGATTTCGTACTCACTGTGACTTCTGTTCCGGAACCCTCCTCATGCTTGGCCTTTACTCTCGGAGGCGCGGCGTTTATCTTCCGCCGCTCGCGGCCACGGACTGCTGTCTCATAATCATCCGCTCCGGTATTTTAGGATCCACTCAACGCCAGCCAGCTTGTCCTAAAGCAGGCTGGCGTTTCCATATTTTTGAGGCTGTGCCTGCCCGAGCGAATATGAAATCTGTCGCGGCTTCCAATAGATCTTGTCGGACCTCTGGCTTTTGGGCATCTTCGGAACTCCTTTTACGAGCCCCGGCTCAGGCAATCTTCGTGTCGAACCCTTTTACTTTGTTTCAACAGCGGGGTGGTTCCACCAGCACAGAGTCTTGCATCAACAATCACGACAGTTCCCTCGACTTGCAGTCCAATGAATATCGGCGGACTACCAGAATCTGAGCGGAATAACCTTTGAATAACCCTTTCCGCCACAAGCGCAGCTAACAGCATTCAGCTTTAATTACTGCCGATCAACACTCTAGCGGTGTTCCCATCAGCTGCACAGATCGTATCTTGGTCCTCGTAACCGGGCCATCACTCCGCGGGAACTATGTTGATATCCGCGATGCAGGCGAGAGGTTCGCGTGAGTGCCCGTCAACAACTACGAACTTGATATAACGTGTGATCTCCGGCTTCGGCAGTAGCAAGGTTTGACGGCCATATTCGTCCGGAAGTTCGCCTCTAATGACTGGTTGCCCCCAGGTTTCACCGTTTGTGCTCAGGTAAACCTCGTAGTTTTTTACCCGTCCGTTAGTTCCATCTTCACGGGCCAAATGGGTGATTGTCTTGAT
>CAXTTX010000007.1:2287-15729 GCA_964247045.1 uncultured Verrucomicrobiales bacterium
AGAAATGTTCCGGCCGAGATCGATTATCAGAAAATGTGGTGGCGAAGTCGGAGGATTGTATCGATTGTGCCAGAAAGTTGAGATGCTAGAGTCGATCGCATGCACTGGATCTCCCTCCCCGGACTGGAAGCTGCTGGCGGATATCTTCCATCCTTTACGGTCGACATACGTTGGAAAGTGAAGCCGGCCAGTGAATGAGCCGCCACCCGATGTCAAACTCCTGACATAGAGCTCGGTGGCTTTTCCCATCATCGCCGGTCCAGTGAACCGCTTCCATTGTTTGCCATCTGAGGAGTAATCGATGTTGTCGCCAGCGGCTGTCAAATTGACTCTCCCGTCATCATCGCGGGCCGCAAGCACCGGATGTGGCCGCCCCGCAGGCGGCTGTGTCCTGGCGATTTCCGCGATGCGATTTTCATTGGGAGGAAGGACCCTCAAGACATATGAGAAGGAGGCCGGTCCGGCATTGACCCGATACGGAGGATCCGGTCGCGGGCCACAACCGGCAGATCCGACCCCTAGCGTTTTGGAAGCGAGGCAAAGGACGGTCTTATTGCTCTTTGGGAGATCGACCGAATACTCCACGGGTTCCATTTCCTCGTCGGAATACGGCAAGGCGGAAAACTGCATGGGTTCGCCAGCCGCCTGAATCAACAACGTCGGCGCATCCTTGCCTTTAAGTGCGATCCACCGGGTGTCCTCGTGATTCCCGCATTCCATGGGCTTTGCGTATGGTGTCTGCTGCTCGGCGACGCTGCCTCCGTAACGCCCGATATCCGAACCACGTTTGCGATCAGAATAATTCTCCATTGGTCCGCGGCCGAAATAGTCGACCTGATCCAGCCGCTTGTCCAACAGCATCCTGATGCCCATACGGGCAAGATTGATCTCCGGATCAGAAGTGGAAACGCTATTGTCGACCGTGATCGACCCATCGCCGAGAATCGTGAAGGATGCGGTGTGGGAAATCTTGAATTCCCGATCACCGGTGAGAAGAGTGGACGAGCAAACCCTGACGGTGACCGGATCGACCTGGGAGGCGGAAAGTGAGAGCACTTCTGCCTTTAATCTGTCCAAGCCGACCTGATGCCACACCGAGGAGGCCCAAACATCGTCTTTCTGATGTTGGGCCCTGGAGACATGGATCGTCGGCCCACCGTTAGGGAGCAGTAAGTTGACGCCATCCCCGGCAAGGCCGGAGATTGTGCCTGTCGAACTGTCGAAACTGGCGGCAAACCTCTCCCCGCGGACGATGAATCCCCGGTCGTTCTTTACAACGGTCAGCGGCTTCATCTCGGCCCTATTCGCGACGGGTCCTTGCGAGGGGTTCGGAATCTCGAATTGAGCATTTGCGATTTCATAACCCGCCTCGGCCCAGGACTCTTTCTTTAGAAGGGAAACGGCGAGGTTAAGTTGGTAAACTGCGCCAGGAGTCATCCTGGCAATGGTAATAGGCAGAGTCACAGATGTTTCAGCCCCGGGCGCGAGGTCGGGTACGGCCAACACTCCCTTTTGCACGACTTTGCCATCTTCTGTGACGGTCCATTGGCCGCTGAACTTTCCGAGGGAGGTGAAAGCGTATTTGTTCCTCATTTTAATTCTGCCCGCAGCCACGTCCTCGGCGGCGAAGCCGATCCACTGATAAACACGCTTGACCTCCGGAAAATGCGGTTTCACGGAGCGATCGGAAAAAACAACTCCTTTGTGGATGAAGTAGTGATCGTTGGGAAATTCACCGAAGCCGCCTCCGTAGGCAATGAACTGGCGCTTCGGATCGCGCCGGTTCCAGATTCCCTGGTCCTCCCATTCCCAAATTGCACCACCCATAAGTGCGGGGTACTCGTCGAACACATCGTTGTAGTCTCCGAGCGAGCCCATTGAGTTGAACATGGCGTGGGCATATTCACATTGATAGAAAGGCTTTGTCAGATTTTTGGAAAGAGCAGAATCACGGGTGTCATCGATGCTGGCATACATCCGGCTATCGATGTCAGCCGGATTCTGGTCACCCACGCCGAAGCCCTCGTAGTGTGTAGGTCGGGTTGGATCAATCGCCTTTACCATTTTGAGTGCGTCGTGCAAGTTCTGGCCTTTCTGACTTTCATTACCGAGCGACCAGACAACCACGGAAGGGTGGTTCTTGAAGTTCTCCACGTTAGCGATGTTGCGATCTACAAAGATCTTTTTATACATAGGGGTGCTGGAAAGCACCCCCGCTCCATGGCATTCGAGGTTTGCCTCGGCAACCAAGTAGAGCCCATATTCATCGCAAAGCTCGTACCATTGGGGATCGTTGCTATAGTGACTGGTTCGGACGTGGTTGCAATTTGCCTGCTTGAGCAATTCTATGTCGCGGATCATTCGCTCTTTCGACACTGTGTGACCGGTGTCCGGCCAGTTTTCGTGACGGTTCGCCCCTTTTAGCTTCACTGGCACGCCGTTGATAGTAAATACACGCCCCTTTATCTCAATCTCCCGGAAACCCACACGGGCTGATACGGGAGAATCATTCTTCAGGCCAATAACCGCTGTGTAAAGGTAGGGGGTTTCCGCCGTCCATTTGATCGGTCGCGTGACGGGAATTGAGAGGCTGATACTGGCCTCCTCGCCGGCGGAAAGAGCCCTGACCGGGATCTTGCTACCGGCATGAGGAACCGCCGTTCCTTCGGAATCGAAAAGTGTGACGGCGAGTTCGCTCTCAGGGGATAGGGCCGCACCTGAATTCAGGATTTTGGCGCCGATCTTTAGGTTTGCATTTTGGTAGTTTTCATCAAGATCGGTGACGACCGTGAAGTCCTGAACCCTCAGTTCGGACGGCGACCAAAGCGTGACATTACGAAAAATTCCCGAGAGGCGCCACATGTCCTGATCCTCAAGATAGGATCCAGCATTGTATCGGTAAACCTCAGCCGCAAGCGTGTTGGAAACACCGGGTTTGACGTAACTGGTTATATCAAACTCGGCCACGTTGCGGGAATTGCTGGAATAGCCCACCTTTTCACCGTTGATCCAGAGGTAGAAGGCCGAATCCACTCCATCAAAATTGACGTGCACGCGACGTCCTTTCCACTGCATCGGAATCTCGAAGGTTTTGACATAGCTACCAACGGGATTTCGCTCGTTGTAAGCGGTATAGTTTTTCGGTGGCTCGCTCATGACCCGCGGCCAATCATTTTTAAACGTGTAGCCTATATTCCTGTAGTAAGGGGTGCCATAACCGAGAAGTTGCCAGCAGGATGGAACCTGGATCTCATCCCATTTCGACACATCGTATCCTTCCTTGTAGAAATCAAATGGCCTTTCCGCGGGAGTCTGGACATAATGGAACTTCCATTTGCCATTGAGCGTTCTCGACAAGGAGGACGAGTAACGATCCGCGGCCAGCGCCTCCTCCAGATCACCGTAAGGCATGAGCGTGGCATGCCATGGCTGCTTGTTGGTGCCCAGAACCTCCGGATTCTCAATCTCCGGAGGTAGCGTCGCGTCACCTTGCCCGGGACAGGCGAATGGGAGAAATAAGGCAAGAATTATCACCAGCCTCACCAATGATATTAGAGTCGACGTTTCGGCATTGGGCACCGTCGCCACAGGTGCCACCTGGTGGATTTTCATGGCGCAAGGCTTACCCTACGCTACTCCTCCGTTCCTAGATCGTTGTATCCCCATAGCGATTTCTACTCACATGGGTAGCATTCTAGGCCGCTATAAGGCCAAAGGCGGGCCGGGACTCTCAACCGTGGGAGCGCTGACGGACAGATGATCACCTCGACACAGCGCTTTTCTAGAATTGGGATGTTCCAAATCTGTGGGACGCTCCTCGACTCTTTAACAGCAAACTCTCTACCTGCTCCATCTCACGTTCCCGATCAAACTGGGCTAAGATGACTGTTGTTGAGAGCAAACCTATTTTTGTAGCCGTCCTCCAACTCACTTTATTTTTGCTTGATAGCCGCTCAGGCTACTTCAAATTGCCATGATGAGAATCGCTTTGATTGGAGCAACGGGAAATGCAGGGACTCGGATCTTGAATGAAGCCCTGTCACGCGGACATTCTGTGATTGCGATCGCCCGTGACACGGGCTTGATTGTCACGGCTGACCTCGTGACACCACTCGAGACCGATGCGAACGACGTGGATGCGTTGGCAGCGGCTCTCAAGGATGCCGACGTAGCTGTAAGTGCGCTCAAATTCACAACAAGCGACCCTGACAATCTCATTCAAGCGGTCCGAAAAGCGGGCATCAGGCGCTATTTGGTGGTAGGGGGAGCGGCAAGTCTCCACTTACCTGGAACCAACCAACGCCTCGTGGATGGCAGTACGATCCCAGAAGAATGGATGCCCGAGATCCGTGCCGGGATTACCTTCCTCGACCGGCTTAAAAAGGAGCCGGAAGGTCTGGACTGGGTTTTCATCTCGCCTTCGATGTTCTTTGGGCCCGGGAGGAGAACCGGAATATTCCGCTTGGGTCAAAACGAATTGTTGACTGCGAAAAACGGAGAAAGCTCGATATCATATGAAGATTTTGCCGTTGCGCTCGTTGATGAACTTGAGATTGCCCGCCATCATCGGGAGCGCTTCACTGTTGGTTACTGACGTAAAACATTATCTCTTTTAATCTACTGTCAGGATCCTCAGCGTTTTTGAGCCCCCCGAGCAAGCCTTGCTACAAGTAAAACCCGTCTTCGGTTTGAACACCACGGTCGTTTACTCCAGTCTCAGTAGGCTCGTCGAACACCTGAATCATCTTAAGCCCCCAGGGCCGGGAGGTTTGTAAAGCCCGAGGTCGTTGATGCTCGCAATACCTTTCTGCATGAATTAATGCCCATCGAACTCCCAGTTTTTTCTTTGCCATAGGAGCGGAATTAGTGGCCGCCGTCGTGCCACTCGCAGGCGCAGCGGACAGCGATGCGGTTGCCGTGAAACGGCCAAAGCTTTATGATAAGACGATAGTCCAGCCTCTTGTTCCACTTGCGCGTGAGAAACGCCACAGTAGCCTAACGACCGGACAAGAACTAGGCCTGGTTGATCCAAACGCTGTCACCTGAATATGCACGGGAAATCCGTTCCGGGTCGCGAGTGTTCCATGCGGACTTTCTGGGCTGCGGTCTCAGCATTGAACGAGGGAAACGGTGATCGTGGTTTTTCAGTGGCGCTCATATTGCAAAGAGAGCTTAAGGACGCCGCCTCCAGCGATCTTGAGTCCATTTTAGGCTAGGCTCCACTTTTCGCCGTGAGCTTGACGGAGTTCGGTCGGATTGCAAAATGACGCTTAGTGTTGTCTAGGCAGACGCGCATATAACCAGCCCAAAGCAGGCGCGCAAAGATTGGTAGAAATCTGGAGCTCAGCCAGCCTTTGGCTGCGAACGTATACGTCCATCGAATCTTGCTCGCAGCACCATCGGCGGTAAACCACCACTGCCCTGTTGCGCTAGAGGCAAGATAGCGGAGTGCGAACGTGAACTCACTGCTCTTGTAACTGAAAGACACGGGACGATCGTAACCAGTAACCTCCTCGCGGGCCGTGTTTCCGTCCTTCAAGTGGACGGTCCTTGACGACCCAGGGACATCCCACGGTCCGGTGTTGCCAGACGTCCTGACGACGGCTGGAAGAAACAGCGTGTATCCCGTGAGAACTTCAGGAAGTACTGCTTCCCCAGCTATGTAGTCAAACACCTGAGTCTGTTGGGCCTCGATTTGTGCCTCAAGGGTGACCGCTACATCGTGATGTGACCGTCTGATGCTGGTCGGGTATTTTGGTATTTTGCTCATGGAAACTGTGTATTCTTAGAGCGATAGCCTCGTTTTGTTAGTTTGACGCCGGATTTCGGACTCGTCGGGTGTTGCAACAGGCTGACCATGAATATTAAATACACCCACGTCGGCGGTCAGATAAGTACCATGATCGCGATCACGATACAAGCCGGAAAGAAGCAGAAGGACATCGCCGAGGCTTTCGGCCGAAGCCGGCGGCATCAACAAGGAGTTGAGACGCAAAAAGCCGTGTGGCTCGGCTTCACCTGATGCAAGACCAGAGCAGCGATAATGGTTAAGGGCATCGTGATACCGCTGCACGGAATGAATGGCAACATCATCTATGACAGCTGCCTCGATCCCACCATAGCCACTAGTGAAGGTTGGACGGTGATGCTTGTCGTGGCACATCCCACTGATTTCTACCCATTCGGGTAAGCGACAACAGTTTATCCTACCCAGTTGGGTAGCGGTTTTCAAAAAATAAGATGGTTTCCGGGAAATACCGCTTCCGGTGAGGGAGTTTTTGGGGAAGTTTCGTCGAATAAACCTACGAATCTCCCACCACTCTTCCACCCATGTCGAACAACTTTTTGGGCACCCTAGTCACCTTTCTAACATTGACGGGCTCATGTCTAGCACAACAGAGTGGCCTCAACTCCCCGGTCGCCATCGGCCCCTATCTGAACGGCGTCCTACCTCCCGTTGCTCCAGGGACGTCAACCGGCTGGAATGCCGTCAATGCGTTTCCGAATCTGACTTTCGTCGATCCCCTGTGGCTTACTCCTGTTCCAGGTAGCAGCGACCTACTGCTGGTGGGAAAGAACGGGCAGATCTGGCGCTTCCCGAACAACGAGAACACCATGCAAACGCAAGTTGTAAAGGTTCTCGAGTGGAGCTCGAAAACCCAGACTTCCGAAGATCAGGGATTTTACAGCTTAGCCTTTCATCCCGAGTTCGGACTGGTGGGATCGCCCAATAAAAACTATGTTTATGTGTGCTACAATTACAAACCTTCGCTCCCTGGCGCGGACCCGAACCACTCCTACTGGCACGTCTCGCGCTTTACATGGCAGACCGCTAGCGGCACGCTCGATCCCGCCAGTGAATTTGTACTCATAAAACAGTATGACCCCGATCTCTGGCACAACGGCGGAGCAATGTACTTCGATAACAACGGGTTTCTGAACGTGGTCTGTGGGGACGGTGGTGATGCCGATGAGACCGGAGGTCTCGCCGGGGCCATGGCGCGAAGCCAGAAGCTGAACGGAGGTTTCTTTGGTGGGCTGTTCCGTATCGACGTGAACAACAATGTCACAAGATCCCATCCGATCCGCCGACAGCCGTCCTCCCCTGCCCCGCCAGCCGGGTGGCCTGCCAGTGCCACTCAAGGATATCGCATCCCCGATGACAACCCGTTTCTTGATCCCGGCGGTAGCATTCTTGAGGAATACAGCGCCATCGGTTTCCGGAGCCCTCACACCGCGCACTATGACGCGGTGGAAGACGTGGCTTGGGTTGGTGATGTGGGGGGCGGCTCGCGAGAGGAAGTTTCTAAAATCATAAGGGGAAGCAATGCCCAGTGGGGCTACAAGGAAGGAACAATTGCCGGCCCCGGAATCGCCGCCGTACCTCCTATCGGCATAGATACTCCCCCGTTTTTGGACTACTCACACAGTGTGGGCAGTTGCATTATTGGCGGCATGCGCTACCGAGGCTCTAAATGGAACAGCCTGCTGGGCGGCAAGCTGCTATATGGTGACCACCTCCGCGGAGTCATCTGGTCGTCCGTGATTGATTCCAATGGAGGTCCCCCGACGCGCGAGCTGCTTGTCGAGGGTTTTCACACCGGCAATAAGGCCGGTCTTGCGAATTTCTGCACCGACGCTGCGGGAGAGATCTATCTAATGAACCTCAATGGCACTAACAACGCCGGCGGGACGATCAACAAGCTCGTCTCCGCAGGTATTTCCGGCGAGCCACCGCAGTTCCTTTCGCAAACCGGCGTATTCACCAATCTTACCACGCTCGCCACCTCTCCCGGAATTCTTCCTTACAATGTTGCAACGCCTCTCTGGTCCGACGGCGCGGAGAAGAAGCGATGGATTGCCTTACCTAATGACGGAACCCACAATACTCCGGCCGAAGACATCGCCTTCAGCGCAAATGGCAACTGGGTCTTTCCTGCGGGAACGGTTTTCGTGAAGCACTTCGAGATGTCCACCAACCAGAATGATCCGTCTCAGATCAAGCGCTTGGAAACCCGTTTGCTAATATGCACCGCCAACGGAGGGAAGTATGGAGTTACTTACAAATGGAACTCAACCGGAACGGATGCCGAACTCCTGTCCAACGGCACATCCGAGGATTACATCTATACCCAGTTGGGCGGCGGCACCGTAACCCGCCGCTGGGACTTTCCTTCACGGGGCGATTGCCTTCTCTGCCACAATACAGCGTCCGGCCAGGCGTTGGGAGTGGCCACCGCGTCCCTCAACATGGATTACTTTTATCCATCCACCGGCCGCACGGCAAACCAGTTGCTCACCTTCAACTCGCTCGGCATGTTCGACCGTACGCTTACAGTCTCCGAGCTCGAAAATTTCATCGCCTCCCGCTCAATTGACGATACGACCGCGCCTTTGGAGCACCGCGTGCGTTCCTATCTTGCCAGCAACTGCTCTCATTGCCATCAGCCCGGTGGCCCCGTGGACTACTTTGACGCGCGCATCGGCACGCCCCTGGTCAAGCAAGGCATGATCAACGGACCACTCCTTGGGCATTTTAATCTGCCGGGAGGGGAATACATCAAGCCAGGCGATCCATCATTGTCAGCCACCGCCGTGCGCCTTTCCAATGTAGGCAACGGTCAGGCCATGCCGCCACTCGCCAAAAACGTGGTCGACCAAAAAGCCGTGGAGCTTCTAAACTCCTATATCACGGGTATCGACGCTCAACAGGTCCAGGTCACCGCAATCACTTCTGCCCGTTATGTCCGCCTCACGGGTCTTTCCGAGGTGAATGGCAACGCTTGGTCATCCGCCGCCGAGTTCTCGGTTTTGGATTCATCCGGCAGACCGATTCCCGCCGCGGATCTTTCGATCGCCACCTTTGACAGCCAAGAGATCGCCGGAGAATTCGCTCCCGCCGCCCAAGCCATCGATGGCAACCCCAGCACATATTGGCATACCGCGTGGTCTGAAGCCTCCGATCCTCCTCCGCCCCACTACATTACCGTGGACCTAGGTATGATCAGGCCCATCGGCGGTTATGTCTACATCCCCCGACAGGACGGGCCGAACGGTCGCATTGCAGACTACCTTGTGGAATACAGCAGCAACGGCACCACATGGACCACGGTGGACACCGGCACATGGTCAAACGACGCCACTACGAAAACCTTTAGCGGTCTTGTCAACCTCCGGAAAGCACGCTGCGAAATCGCCGGACCTTCCGGATCGCCTGTCGGCAACTTCGACGTCACCATCGCCTTCGACACCGATGTCACCGACTTTACTGCCGCCGACGTGCAGGTCAAGGGTGGCACTGTCGCCAAGCTGCGGGGTCAGGGCTACTACTATGTTGCGACAATCAGCCCCTCGCAATCTCACGTCTCGGTGGTCATCCCTCACGACGTGGCTTACGGCAACGTGCTGGGCAATTTCGCTTCCAACAATTTCTCGCTTGGTACCGACACCACCGGTCCGAATGTCACCTACAGCGGCGTACCCAGCGGCAACATAGCTGGCCCTTTCACACTTGGCATTCATTTTGACGAGATTCCCGCAGGTTTCTCGCTGACAAGTCTTTCCGCCAGCCACGCCAGCCTTTCTCATCTTAGTGGCAGTGATGTAAACTACACGGTCTTGGTCACCCCCCTGGAGCCGGGCAACGTCACCGTTACTCTTTCCGCGAACGGCATCACCGACAGCACCGGCAACCCGATGACGACGGCCGCGGTGGTGACTATTCCGTACGATCCCTACCAGCTCTTCGCCGAGGCTGAAAACGGTATTCTTGCGGGTGGGATGGCGCGGGTCAGCAGCGCTGGCAATTCGGGCGGTGCGCACATTTGGCTGCCCAACGGAACTTTCCCTGACAATGAGGCCACGGTAAACACAGCGAATTCCGCCACCTACACATTCATCGTGCCCCGCTCGGGGACATGGAAGCTGGAGGGACTCGTAAGATCAGATGATGCGAGCAGCAATTCTTTTTGGATCGGCATCGACGGCGGCACGCCTTACAACTGGTCAACCAACGACGGCTCGGTCGGCTCCGGGACGTTCAGTTGGGATACGCTTAACGCTGCATCTTCGCAGGTCATCTTGATCAATCCCACCACTAGAAATGGGAGCTTCGAATCGCTTGGCGGATCTTCACCGGCGACTGCCAAGGCGTCTCACTGGGATAACGACCCCGATGGAAACGTAGACAACTGGACGGTCTGGGATGCGACCTCAGGTGGTCCCTCCACTATTGCCAATGACAGCGGCACCGAGGTCAACGGCTCAGCATCCCAGGGCTCCCGCATCGCATTCTTGCAAAATGGTAATGCCGCCTACAATCTCACCGACCACGTCATCGAAGCGGGGGATGTCTTTACCTATTCTTGGGATTATGTCTCCCCAAACCGCGGCACAGCCAACGCTCAGCTGGCCTACAAGGACGGCAATAGCATCGTGAGTATATTGGGCACCCAGGTTTCCAATCCGAACACGGCCCGAAGACTTGGGATCACCGGCGCATGGACCGTTCCGTCCGGACATGCTTCCGTCGGCCACCTGGTCGCGATAACCCTGCGTTCCAATGGATCGTATCCGGAAATCGACAACGTCATTCTAAAATTCCAAGGACCATCGCTCGATCCCGTGCCGCTCAGCCTCGCAGCAGGCTCCCATACGCTGACTGTCTACGGCCGGGAAGATGGCACTCGGCTGGATGCGATGCGCCTCATCTCCGACCGGCCTCTCGTTGCTTTGATCAGTCCGCAAACATCGGTGGAGCCCTCCACTGTGGTGGTGGGAGTTTCCTTCTCCAAGGCAGTGACCGGCTTGACAGGATCTGATTTTCAGATCAGCGGTGCCACCGTCTCCTCCCTGACCGGATCCGGTGCTTCCTACATGCTTGCGCTCGCGCCCACCGGTCCGCTGGTCACGGTTTCGCTGCCTGAGGATGTCACCTTGGATGACAACGGAAATGGCAATCTTGAATCGGAAACATCCACGACAATCATACGCACGTTGTTCGATCAGTGGGCGGCGGAGCACGGCCTCGGAGGCATCACTCCAGGCGGAGATTCTAACCACGATGGGGTTATGGCGCTGACCGAGTTCCTGCTGAACCTAAATCCCACAACAAGCAGCACTTGGATGTTCGATCCCGCCTTAGGCCCATACGGCCTTCCAAAGGTGTCGCGCCAGAACAATAATCTCGTGCTGGAGTTCCCCCGAAACGCGGACGCGGTGGCTCGCGGCTATCGCTACATCGGCCAGTTTTCCAGCGACATGATCACGTGGGACAGTGTGGAAACGGGAACGCTCATGCCTCTGGCCGCCCCCTGGGGGCACATGAAGATCCAAGATCCGATTATCACTGCGACCTCGGCCCCACGCTTCGTTCGACTCAAGCTAAGTGCCCCTTGATTACCCGCATCTCATTGCTCATTGGCCGGTTTTCCAGCAAGCATAAGTCCTTTTAACGGTGAAAACTCCACCGCGCGGAATGCCACCCGACAGTCGCCCGGCGGAAATATCAGTCCGAAATTCCCGCAAAATCCAGAACACCAGAATCCAATCCCACTCCAGAGGACCCTACGGAAAATCCATTCGAATAGAAAAGCCGGCCATCTCGGAGGAGATTCTCAAGTGGTAGGAAGAAAATAACCATGGTGACTCTCCAATTCAATCCATTTTGACGACACTATTGTTGGCATCCAACTTTTGTATTCATGAAGATTCCCTCCCACCTCGTTCCCATTGTTCTCTGGTTTGCAAGAGCCGCTCTCGCTACTGGTTTCCTCTCCGCTTCAGCAGACCGCTTCGGTCTTTGGGGTGCTCCTGGCTCGAAAGGCGTTGTATGGGGAAATTGGGCAAACTTTGCTGCCTACTCCGAATCGCTCAACTCTTTCGCCCCGAACTTCCTTCAAGAGCCTCTGGCCATGGCGGCCACCGCGGCAGAGATTATTCTGGGGATCTGTCTTTTCATTCCGCGGCTTACCGAGTATGCAGCAATCTTTTCCGGTTTGCTTCTGCTTACCTTCGGACTAGTGATGACCATTTCTCTTGGACCCAAGGCTCCCCTTGATTACTCCGTTTTCTCCGCCTCTTCAGCGGCACTCCTCCTGGGTGTTATAGTGCAAAAGAACCAGGGCACGGCCTCTTGAGTTCGACCGTCGAACACGGCAATTTATAAGGCTCGAACGCTTCTGTTCTTATGACCAAATCGATGCCTGATTTGCAGACCACTATATTTTGGAAGCTTGCTCGACGCCAATGACTCCTGACCTAGGCCGCTCTGGCATCGTCAGATTCTTAATTTTGAGGATATTTACTCAGTGTGGATGAGTCCGTGAGAACTGCCAGCCCTCGTTTCAATGGACCTGCCGTGATGCTGTTGTTATGATATCCTACTGGGTTCGGTAGACTAACCGCGACTAGATCCGGCTTGATAGCGGCTTCACACTTAGGCTTACACCTCGGCTCAATCAATGGCAAGGGCTAAGCCCGCCGTCCCGCCACTTAAAGATCTCAATCCCACATTATATTCCAGTTCCATACCATGAAATCGGATTCTCCCTACTCAATGCCACTACGATCCTCGGATGAAACCCCACTTATTGTTTCAATCGTCACCCACTCACCCAACGGCCACACCGCGGCTATGGGAAAATCAGTAGCACTCGGCGCCTCTACCGTCAAAGGAATCATAGTTCACGAACACGCGCTTTTAGGCACTGATATTCATCAAGGACGTTGGCACAACGAGGACATACTTTCGGACCTCGATGCCTCGCACGCGATTATCTTTGGATCGCCCACTTTCATGGGCTGCGTCTCCTCCCAACTAAAATCGTTTATGGACACTACTAGCGAACGTTACCTTAGTCGCAGGTGGGTAGACAAAATTGGAGCGGCGTTTACTGTCTCAGGTCTACCTGCGGGAGACAAGGGGAACATGCTTACCACCTGTGCGACCTTCGCGCTCCAGCACGGCATGATATGGGTGGGGGTTGCCCAATCGCCTGTTTCCGGTTCAGGCATCAACCGCCTTGGCTTCTTCACCGGAGCGGCAGGCCAAGCTCTCTTCGAACCCCCTACGGAAACGCCGAACGCCGAAGATCGCCTTACCGGCAATTGCCTAGGTCACCGCGTTGCCGAGGTAACTCTCAGGCTCTTCGGAGCCAGGTCATAATTGCGGGTGCTTTTTGCCACAACCAGAAAGACTGTTCTCCTTGAAGTCTGAAGATCTGAAGGAGACCGAGTCGCTGGAATAAGCGCCAGCAGCGGGATGGAAATCATCACACAACGAAATCAAGCGATGGAGCCGGCACCGCTCCGAAACCGACGAACGTAATCCCCGCCTCTGCATGCTCCTAAAAACAAGCTCGTCCTTTGAAACACGGACTCGATTGCTGACAGACGAAAAGATTTTTGCCCCACCCTGGTTACCCGACAACACCTACGCGGGA
>CAXTTX010000007.1:15739-19968 GCA_964247045.1 uncultured Verrucomicrobiales bacterium
GCGGGATCCCCCCAGGGTCTTCAAACGATACCCAGATGGGTAGGTTTAGCGCATTAGTTCCTCGTCCCACTTGAGACGAAACGAAATCTTGGCCGGCGGGCGATGGAATTTCCTGAGATTCACCGGCGCCAATTCTCTCCTCAAGGAGTTCTTCATTATCGTCCCAAGTCTTTCACAATGTACTTAAAATCATGATTTAAGGTACATGAATTTGGCAGACTGCCAAATCACCATCGACACCAGCAATTGCGCAGAGAGGGGCTGCGGCATATTTTCGCCCAAATCTGGAGTCGTTCAATGTGGCATGGTGGCCTGCTATTCTGCAGTCGTGCAGCAAAAAAACGGTACGGATAGTGCTGATTTTAATTGTGAACTTTCTCTACGACGTTGAATCTCGTCAGGCCAAATGCGCGAAGGCCAGTTGCCTCGATTACCCGTGGATCGTCGCGGACTGCATTATATCATCGCATGGACTTCCGCCATCTTGACTCATACGGTATAAGTTTGTCTCGCGCGGTAGATTATCACTGACACTTACTCGGTGTGGATCATCTACTCGAATGAGGAAGTGATCTGGCTATTCCCCACGGATGGTGGAATTTGAATGACCGCTTAAGGACAAGTATCCTCGCCTCGGCTTCTGCTCCGAGAGACAGACTTCGCGGATAATCCCCAGACGGCACTACCTTCACCAAGGCTACCCATAAGGCACCATAGGTGCCACCACTTACGCAAGAAACAGTTTCGAAAAAAAACAAGACTCTCAAATCATTCCAATTAGCCGAACCATGAACTACCGATCACTCTTCACTCCGACTCCTACTCCGTTACTTATAGGTTTTCTTCTTTCGAGCCATGCCGTGGCTCTGGACCTCTACTGGGATGCCGATGGCGCTGCTACCACGGCGACCGGCGGCACGGGGACTTGGAACACCACAGCCGCTCGCTGGCGGACTGGTTCTTCCACTGGGCCACTCGGGATCTATGACAATACGTCTCCGAGTTCTGTCATCACGCATCTGGAAAACAATGGGGGAAGTGTGATGCTCGCGAGCGGTCCCGCCATCAACATCAATAACCTGATCTTTGACGCCATCGAAGGGTATGAAGTTACAGGTGGAGCACTGAACTTCTCCGGAACTTCTCCCACGATCGACAACTTCGACGGGCGCGTGACAATCTCATCTGCGATTTCAGGTTCTGGAGGTATAAACCTCGGTGCAGAAGGCTTGATGCCGCTCGTCCTTGCCGGCAACCTGACGGGACTGTCCGGGGCCGTGTCGGTCAAAGGTGCAACTGCCTTGCAGCCCTCTACATTTACCGGCGGCGAGAATCAAACGTGGCAGATTCAGGATCAGGGAGTTCTATCAGCGCTAAACGCGGGCTCTAGTTCAACCGTGCGCCTCGGCGCTCTAGAGGGTCAAGGAATTCTCAGGGTAGAGCCTACGGACGGAGGTGCTCCACCCGCAGGAACGAATGTTTTCGAGGTTGGGGCTCTGGGAACTGCCACCGTATTCAGCGGCACGATCGAGGACAGCGGTGGAGACGGAGATCCCGACATAGCGCGGGCGGCTCTAAGCAAAGTTGGAGGCGCCTCACTAACACTTTCTGGATTTAGCGCGTATACGGGTAATACCACTGTGAATGGTGGAACATTGAAACTAGCTTCGGGAGGTGCCGCCGGCGCGATTCAGGGAGTTATCGAGGTAAAACCTGGCACGGTTCTATCCTTGGAAGCGACGGATGCATTGGGCTATGCTGAGGACGCTGCCGTTTCCACCGTAAATGTGATTGGAGCCAGCGTGGTCAATGCCATGCTCTCGGGAAATTTGAATCAAGGGTATCTCACGAGCTTCAGTCTTACGGGCGGAGCGATTTCTTCCCTAGGATCGGGTCCCTTCCTGTTCAATGCAGGCGCCGAGGTTCCGCCAAAGATCACATCGAACGCCAGCAATATGGCGTCCACCATAACAAGCAATCTCTATATTGCAAGCGGCAGCCTAAATATTGGAGTTGCGGCGGGAACAACGGGAACCGGAGCCGACCTTTCGATCACCTCAATCTTATTTGGCCCCGGAGGCTTTACCAAGACTGGTATTGGTATCCTCAAACTTAGCGGGTTCAACCAGTTTGTCGGAGCGACCGAAGTAAACGAGGGTACTATCGTCATTGCTCCGGGCGGAGGGCTATACCAGACAGGCACCCAACCCGGAACCGTCAACGTGGCCGCCGGGGCTCTAATCCGCTTTGATCGCAATGACTCCTTGGGAGGCTCAGGAGTGACAAGCCCGGTGACGGTCCACGTCAATGGAGGAACCTTGGCGAGCAACGGTTTTTACACTTCTTTAAGCAATCCGTTCTTCAACGGTGCGACGCTACTGAACAACGGGGGACCGAGCCTGGGATTCCCCGCTTTTTCAATTCGGGGAACCGTTACAGTCGGAGGAAGCTCGGCTTCGAACATCAACGTGGGTGCCGGAAATTTCAATAATGTTACTCTTGGGACCCTCGGTCTGACCGATTCCACTATCTTTAATGTGGCGGACGCTACCAACTCGCCGTCATCCGACCTGAACGTAAATACCTTTTTCTCAAACCAGAATATTAATGGGGGAGCAAATGGTCTGGTCAAAAACGGGCCAGGCACGATGACTCTCACCGGTGTCAACACCTACACGGGTGAAACCGTGGTGAACGCCGGGACCCTAACGGTGAACGGTAGTCTTCTCGCCGCCAGCAAAGTTACTGTAGCCGACGGTGGGATTCTTGCCGGTTCAGGAACTGTCAACGGGCTGGTCACGACTAGCGGCCTAACGAGTTCCATAGAACCGGGATCGTTCGAGACCGGGGAAATCGGCACGCTCAACGTCGGCAGCACCGTTCTGACAGGCAAACTGAAAATCCAGATTGCCGCCGCCAATACCGACCTTCTCAATGTCAGCGGTGATCTCAATGTCACGGGGGCGGCAATAGTCTTCGCTCCGGTTGCCGCCTTGACTTCCCCCAAATATGTCGTTGCGAAATATACTGGCAATCTTACGGGAACATTCTCGAGCGTTACCCTGCCACCCGGCTATACGCTCAACCATGACACCACTCAGAAAGAAGTTTTCATTTCCGGTGGTGGCGGCGCCGGCTTCAGCACCTACATGAACAGCTTCACTGGCCTGGGTGAAGCGGCCAAGACTGCCACTGCAGATCCTGACGGCGACGGCATCAGCAACCTGCTGGAATACTCACTGGCTGGCCTCGATCCTACGATTAACAATGCTTCGCCATCTTTCCTGTCAAACGGCTTGATCTCATTCAGCAAGAGACCCTTGGCTGTAGAAAACGGTGATGTTTCCTATTCCATTGAAACATCAACAACGCTGGGAGCACTTCCCAGCCCATGGACGGCCGTCGCTCCTACCAGCAACACTTCTACCGTGATCTCTTATCAAATGACAGCAGGCTTTGCTAAATACTTCGTTCGGCTCAATGTGTCGAAACACTAACTCGCCTACTTTTTCCGACAAACATCTTTTTAACACGCTAATTCCACCAAAACCAGCCGCCTATCCCAGTCCCGGTTGTTTTCCATAGCTCTAACGCCCGCATTAAAATCGAAGAATCCTAGCAAGAGTTATGACCGTACCAGGATTCCATTGCCGCAATGTGGGTGTCGGTGACACCGGCTATCAAGGCATGGCTGGATCCTACCCAGCCTTCAACCACCTGCTGGCGGTCGCGTCAACTGTGCAAATCATGTATCTCCTGCATTCCAAAGTAGTCAGCTGCGGGAATGTTGGACATCCCCAAGAAATAGACGATCTAAGTATTGGCATGGTTTCTCTAGCAATGAAGATCGCATCTTGAGAACCGAAGCCTGTCATTGCAAATTCGTCCTGCGTGGTCCACCGGGCTGTCACAATCCGGGAACTTCATGTCACTGAGGAAGGCAACCGGGAAAATTGAGGCATTCGAAGATCAACCGAGGAAGCGGTCCCATGGAGGGATACTATTGTAAGGATCATCTACAAGCTGGGAAAGCGCGCTAGCCCACACCAAAAGGGTCGGAATCCTGCGACCTTGAATCTTACTAATGCAGAAAAGGAGGAAATGGGACGAGCTGGAGTGGGCAGCTTCGACGTTCCGCGTCGCTTTCGCTTTCAGCCGGGCCATGCTGGACCGACCGCAGCTTGAAGTAGTACCGGAAGCGCCCAGCACCTATTCTCCCGAAATGGAAA
>CAXTTX010000007.1:19978-30417 GCA_964247045.1 uncultured Verrucomicrobiales bacterium
CCGCACCCACCCTCGCGGTCGGCGTCATGGAGCAACCGTCGGGCATGCCACTGGTCACCCTTGTTCCTTGGGCACCCCCCTAAGTAAAAAGGCAGGACTGTGAACAAAATTACAGGGTCTCCGTAGGTAGAGGCCATAAATGGTCGCCCTTCCGTAAGCAAGGGTGATTCGCCGCGATTGGCAATCTACCGCATCGAAATCACATCCTACCGCATTCATACAAGGCGGGAAGATTGCCGGCCCCAGGGTACTTTCGATCATTGCTCTAAAGCCACTCCGTAGGCAGCCATGTTGAGGAGGTCTGCTTCGACCCGGTCGCGTAGCCTTCCCTCCGGAAACAGCTGAACCCAATTCCTGGTTGCCACTATATCGCGTTTTGCCCACTGATAGACGACGGAAAGAACCGCCTCATCCTGTAATGGTCCTTCGGGAATCTCGGCAACAACGAGGCGAGCGGACTGTTCGGGGTCCGTTGCCGAAAGGACAACGGCTAGCCTGAGAAGCATCTGATCTCGCTGGTCGCCCAGGGGACGCTCCTTGACCCAAGTAGCGGCAGCGTTAAAATCCTCCGCAGCCCATAGCTGGGCGAGCTTTGCTGGCATCTCCCCTGAATTTTCGTCGAGACTATGTTGATTTGCGACCATAAGCCCTTGCAACGGATCTGTTTCGGCTATCTGGAAACAAACATGTCCCAATGCACAGACGCGCTCGTTTTCGTCGGCCAATTTCGAAGCCCACATTTCCGCGGACCCCGAATCAATTCGCGCCCAGGTCTTGGCGATTTGCCGAAGCGCATCCTCCCTCATCGGCCCACTGGGAAGAGACTCCACGAATCTAGCGGCAGCGTCACAATCGGCCTCTGTGAGTTTGCCAATCATTGCTGAAAAACCCTCGCGATCAAATGGTTCATCGGTTCTCACGGCATTAGCCAGCCTTTCAATGAGAACGGACCAGCGATCTTCAACAGGCGATCGGGAGTTGCCTATTCGGCCGGGTAGTTCTTTGGGATCATAAGCCGGCCCGTGGCCCCGCAGCGAGCGTTCCGAGGTCGTGCTGAGCCCCAAGGCGGCCTTACTGCGCGCGCTAGCTTGGCGATGCACAACCAAACCAAGGCCGAGTATAACAAGAACTCCGCAAATGAGCAATTTGGTCTTCATGAACAAATCATTGCGCTAACAAGCGATTGATTCAGACACTTTATTAAAAATAATCAGTGACACTTAGAATGAATTAATATTTCCCTCCTAGATTCTCGCGACTGTCTCGTCGCCTCTAGCCGGGAAAAATAAATTGTTCTAAGGGCAAGGATCACGGGGACGCTGACCGCAACTTACGGAACCAAGGCTATCTCCTGATAACGTTGTATCTTTGATTGGTTCCCCCAGTCGATGTCCACTGATCAAACTGTTTCGCCTGCGTGTTTGAATAACCCGGCATGTCCAAGACAAGACCGCTGTTGCGGTTATAAAATGTGTAAGTACCGTCGGAGTTACGAAAGGGCAACCAGTGATCATTGGTTCCCGATCCGAACGGCCATTGGACAATCAGGGCGCCGGTTCCTGTAGATCCACCGCTCACATTCACATTTAGACCGCTGTTTGCGCTCTTGATCTGATAGTAACCATTACTGGTCGGGATAAAATCCCACAACTGGTTGCGGGAACCGGTGTATGGCCATTGGACGATGGCGGCGCTGTTTGCGGTTGAGGCCCCATAGACATCAACCACCTGTCCGCTAGAGACACATTGAATTTCGTAATGACCAGCAAAGTCCAAGTTGGTTACCCAACCGTTAGCAATCACCTGTTGGACGCCTCCTTGAAACGCGATTGCCATTTTCTGATAGCCCCCGTCGTTCGGGTGGAGGCCGTCCGCAAGATCTCCCGTGTTGACCGAGCTCATGCTCACCATGTAGACCCGCTTTCCAGCGCTTGCCCGCGCCTGGACAATTCCGGGAATTTGGTTGTTAAAGGCGTTGATCCTCGCCTGGACCGCGGCATTTGAATTCGGAGTCAGCTGGGCGACCACAACCGCCACGCCCGGGGCTGCGTTGAGAATCTGGTCGATCATAGCGCCGAGCCGTGCCGGTGCCGTGGATACAAAGTAGTCCTGCCCCATGTCGTTGCTCCCGGCATGCAGCGTGACCACGTTCGGTTTATAGATCGGTAAAACGCCATTCAGGAATGTTGCTATCTCATCAATACGTTTCCCGGAATGCCCCTCGTGATCGGGATCAAACGTCGATCCATCACGGATCGCACCGACGAAATCAGTGGGCTGCCCCTGACCGACCAGGGCATTGTAGAGTGCGGCACGATATCCATTGCCGCTGGAGCTTTGAAATCCGGACGTGATCGAGTCACCGATGGGCATCAGCCTTAACGTGGCTCCGTACGCGGAATCTTGCAGACCTACTGAAATCAATACCGCCAGGCGAAACAGATAGCGACGTTTGAGAAGAATCCGTTTGAGAGATCTTTTGAATGAGAAGTTCATAATAGAGTTTTTGAAAGTGTTGAATAATTCCTTCGCGGTAAGAAGGCACCGGCACAATAGAGCGCCGGTGCCTTGTTCATCGTAAAGGGTTTTGATGTTTATTGGATATTCCAGCGCTGCTGGATTCCGCCATTCCAAGGCCACTGGGTCAGCTTGTAGCCGTTGGTATTGTTGCTGGAGTTATCCAACGCTTTTCCTGTGGACTGGTTCCAGATTTTGTAACTGCCGTCCGACTGGACGTCGACCCACCAGCGCTGGTTTGTATCTCGGGTTTGCGGCCATTGAACCATCTGAACGTCGTTTCCCGCACTGGGTGCATCCAACGCCTTCCAGCTGAATTGGCTGACGATGTTCCATGATGTATCCGAGTTTTGCGTGAAGTTCCATATCTGGGTCTGGCCATAGTTTAGACCCCATTGGACGATCCCCGTCGCATTGCCCGTTTGCCCCGCATTGTCGACCGCAACCCCGTTCTGCTTGCTGACAATAACATGCCTTCCCCAAATGTTGTTCGGCATGGCGGCGGGAGTGTACTGGAGCCACGCGGCAGCGTCGCAAAACCTGTTCGTGATGACGTTATTATCGTTTGGAGTCTGCTGGCTGAAGTCGCTCCAGCAAATATTGTAGTCGGTGCGACGGCGGCTCCAAGCGGCGTTGGCATTGGCTTGTGCCCAGCTTAGGTATGTTCCCCACTGGCGATTGTCCCGGCAGAAATGTCCCAACGCCCGGGCGTATTCGTCGGACCACGTGTTCGTGCCGCCTCCGGTCATGATCCCATTGTTGTACCAGCTGGGACCCTTGACGTAGTCGAGGGCCCTTTTGGCATCGTCGTAATACATCACGTTGCCCGTGATCTGATAAAGGTAATTGGCGTAATCCGCGAACGTGCCCTGGTTGTAAACATTCCTGCTGGTATCAACAACGCCGTTGCGGTCGACGCCGTTATAAACCTGGCCGTTGCTTGTATTGTAGAGATGGCTGCGCACCCAGGCATAGATCTGAGTCGCGCGGTCCAAATACCATTGGTCGTGGTTGCCCATGTAGATCAGGCACGCTGCCTTGCCCAAGCTGTCGTTGGACAGGGCTTCCTTACTGATCAGCTGCCCGGGAGGGGTCATGTTGGGCTGCTGTTCCCAAATTCCGCCGCCGTTGTACTGGGTATCCCAGCCGCGCGCCCAGGCCATGTCGAAACACGCCGTCCGGGCTTGGGTGAGCAGGTTCGCGTTGCCGGTGATAAGGTAGCCCCGGGCCAACATAATGCCAATCCAACCGATGTCGTCGTTATAGCCATCCCAGGTGTATCCGGGCGGAAATTTCTGCAGGAAGGTCGTGCAGAGGGAATTGACAAGGTTCTTATGTGCAAGACTCCCGGTTCGCTCGAAAGCGTCTTGTGCCACCATGATGTTCAAGGCTCCTGTCCAGCCCTCGTCGAAGGTAGTGCCATTGATCTTATTCTTGTAATAGTTGCCATTCACCAGGAAGGCGTTGTTGAAGCCGTTGAACATCGTGTCAGCGTCGCCGGCACCGATCGCTGAGGCGGCCTGAGACAGAGCCAGGCAGCAGATTCCGATTCCGGCCATCAAACTCCTCCTGGGAGCCAAAGCCGTCTTTGTCAAATTTCGCAACACTCGCCCGAAGGCTGGGGCCACTGTCCCGTATGTGACGTGGGTGCTGGACACGTCGATACCTTGTTTTTTTGATGTATAATTCATATTTTTATGGGTTTTGCTAGACCAGCAAACGTGTGCGATGCACTTTTTATCGTAAGACACGGTTGGTGGGTAGCCACTGATCCCGACGTGCTCATTTGCACGGGGACCGATATTGTATTCAATTTCAAACAATTCGCCATCACCTAAGTGGGTAGTTTACGCAGAGAACGAAAAAGGGTTCCCCCTCCCTTACACCGGTGATCGTCCTCAACTGATACAGGGTTGAAAAAACACGATCGCGATCATATATTCTAGGGATATTTCCAACTGAATAATCTCCATTCTCGGGCTACCGCAGTATCAAGGTGCCAGAGTCACTTGATTAGCGTGACGCATTCCCATCAGATTACGGGCGACTTGGAAGTTCCTTGAATGGAAGCGGGCCGGGTCGAGCCTCCCCAAATCTTCCGTCTCGATCAACCGAATCAGCGGCAGTCACTCCGGGGATCAATAGCAGGAATAAATGGCATGCAGTCCGGACGCTGAGGATCTGCCGACAGGATAGGGCAAATCAATTTTGCACTGGAAGCAACCCGGGAACAGGTAACAAGGCACGGCCTAGCACGAACTAGCGATCCAAGCCCCACGGATACAAGCTTCTCAAAAATACAGAAAACTACCCAGACGGATGTTTGAATTTCCTGTTTAACTTCATGCTCCGCGGCGGTGCAGCCGCGCATCAATTTGTGAAACTTCCATGAACCCGCCCCCTGAATCCCCAGATCCCCTTGTGTTCAGTCAGTCGACGGAATCGTCCGGGCGTTTGCCTGTAGACCGGAAGAAAGTTGGATTTTGGCAGAAACTTGGTGGAGGCTCCCTCTCTGTTTCAATCCTCTTTCACTGTGTCCTGCTCGTGATCGGTCTCTTCTGGATTTTCAAGATCATACCACCACCACCGGAGAAAAAAGTAGATTTTATGCCTCCTTCTGGAGGGGGAGGAACCCCTTCCTCGGACACCAAAAGCGCCCAGCGGC
The DNA here is from genome assembly GCA_964247045.1 of uncultured Verrucomicrobiales bacterium. GTDB lineage: Bacteria > Verrucomicrobiota > Verrucomicrobiia > Verrucomicrobiales > Akkermansiaceae > Luteolibacter. The sequence goes on from CAXTTX010000007.1 coordinate 25,161, forward strand.
GGGCTCTGATGGTGCGGCCAAACATGCCCCGCGTCGCTGCATTGGGAGCCACCAGTAACCTTGTCCTTCCCGAACCGGACGAGGCATCGCGCATGACCAATATGACCTCGCTCAGTTCAGGCGGACTCTCCGCGGGGCTCGGCGGGAATGGCAGCGGTGGCGGCAGGGGCAATGGTCGCGGTACGGGCGTGGGCAATGGAATGGGTGCAGGGATGGGCGGTGGCAACGGCCTAAAAAATCCTTTTGGCATGTTCGAAAGGATTAATTCGGCCTTGGAAGGCACTTTCTACGATTTTAAGCAGACAAGAGATCTCAAGCCTCTCGAGGTAACCGAAGCAAGTGTGCGCGAAGAGCTGAGGGAAATCGTCAAAAAGGGCTTCAAGGACCGCGATCTTGAGAAATTCTTCAAATCTCCCCGGACGCTCTATCAAAACAAATGCTTTATTCCCACGATGTCTGCTGATCGGGCCCCCGCCGCCTTTGAAGTCGATCAATACGTCCGGCCGAAATTCTGGTGCGTTGTCTACCGCGGCTCGGTCCAGGCCCCCAAAACAGGTAAGTTTCGCTTTGTCGGCTCCGGAGATGACGTTTTGGTCGTGAGATTCAACAACCGTCTGATGTTTGACCACGGGTATATTTTGGCCTCCACCGGCGGCGGTTGGCAGGCAGCGTCTCAAGAAAACTACGATCGCGACAGAAACTCGGATGAAATCAAGAATTTCAAAAAGCTGAGCCCGATGCCAGTGCCGATGCGTTCATACAAATACTCCTCGACCGGCACTGTGAATAGGGAGATCAATGGCCTCGCCATCGGGCCTGAGTTCGAGGTGCAAGCGGGGAAGACCTATCCCGTAGAAATTCTCATCAGCGAGATTCCAGGAGGCCTGTTTTCAACCTACTTGCTGATTCAAGAAGAAGGTGTGGAGTATAAAAAAGACCCCGCTGGTTGCCCTATCCTCCCAATCTTCAGGCTCGATAACTCTCAGCCTGATCCCTCCCTCAAAGGCGAGGCTCCCCCCTATGATCCAAACGGTCCGGTCTGGAAAGGCGTTTCCGGCGGCCCCCGCCGGGACATTTGATATCAAAAGGAACTGGTTCCGCACAATTTTACTGCCCCGTTTATTTTAGACCCCTACGCGAAGCGACCCGAAGGGAATCTCAGGCCCGTCCTCCCCGACACCGCTTGGCAATCCGATCCACTTCCGGGCCGTGCCCGGGCACATAACCTTCCGATGACCCCGTACCTAAAGATCAGCAAGTTCACAATCGGCATGGGCGACCGTTTTGCCCACCAGGCCTCCGCCCAACTTCGGGCCTGTATTCTCGCGGCGGAGGCGGGCACTCAAATTTGCCCGGTCTGGAATAAATCGAACCGCGAGCACAGAATCGTCGGCTCCGAGCCCGCCGGCACTCGCGCCGCGGCGGACGCTGCCGTAAAAGCAGCCGGCTGGGGCGGCCCCTACCATGTCGATGCGGATCACATCGGCCTCGCCACCGTGGAACGCTTCGTCGCCGTCTCGGACTTCTTCACTATCGACGTCGCCGACTTCATCGGCAAACCTGCGGACAAGGCGTCCGTTAAAGCCTTTGTGGAAAGTCATCCCGAGCTCTCCGCGGAGATCCTCATCCCCGGCATTGACCGCCCCTTCACCATCGGCCAAACCGAGGTCGGCCGCATCGCGGAAAAATACCTCCTCGCCGTCACCGAAGCAGGCAAGGTCTATCAGCACATCCTCGCCGCCAAGGGCGAAGCCCCCTTCATCACCGAAGTCTCGATGGACGAGACGGATTCCCCTCAGACACCGCCGGAGCTCCTCGTCATCCTCGCTGCAATCGCGGACCAGGGGGTCCCCGTGCAAACTATCGCGCCGAAATTCACCGGTCGTTTCAACAAAGGCGTCGATTACGTGGGAGATGTCGCAAAGTTTGGGCAAGAGTTCGATGAAGACCTCTGTGTCATTGCCCATGCCATCGCCGCCTACGGCCTGCCGGATACCCTGAAACTGAGCGTCCATTCCGGCAGCGACAAATTTTCCATCTATCCCGCGATCCGCCGCGCCCTCACGAAACACGACTGCGGCGTCCACGTGAAAACCGCCGGCACCACCTGGCTGGAGGAAATCATTGGCCTCGCCGAACACGGCGGCGTCGGCCTGGATCTCGCCAAGGAGATCTATGCCGAAGCCTTCGCCCATATCGACGAGCTCTGTGCCCCCTACTCTACCGTCATCGACATCGACCGTGCCCGGCTGCCCTCCGCCGACACCGTTTCCGGATGGACTTCGGACCAGTATGTCCGTGCCCTCCGCCATAACCAGGCCGACGAACTTTTCAACGCCGACCTCCGCCAGATGCTCCACGTCGGCTTCAAGGTTGCGGCGAGGATGGGAACCCGCTACCTCGGCCTCTTGGAAGAGTGCCAAGAGTCCATAGCGCGCAATGTGACGACTAATCTCTTCGAACGCCACATTAAGCCCCTATTCTTGTAAGCCGCCGGATCTCTGTCAGACGTGATATCAAGGCGCAGCGAAACCATTGCACAAAATACCTCCCGCTTATCAGCCGACCACTTGGAAAACGACTCCCGCAATGGCGCATCGTTTAGACGTAATCGAAGTTCCGCCCCCCACGCGGGACTGGTTGCTTGATTCGTATTTCTCTTCCACGAGATGCCTTGGATATACTGCGATTCCGGGCTTTTAAAGAGATATTAATATTTTATAGTCCAAAGATAAGGATACTGGGCCTCGCCAAAGCGCTGGCTCACTTTCTGGTCACCCCCTGCCCCGGGTTTCAAAAAACGTTCGAGAGCCTTGAAAACCTGAGGGGATCAAAGCTCGGCACGCCGTGCATCTTGGATTGTGCAGGAATGATTTAGCCGTCGAGGTCATTAATCTTTCGCTGCTTGGTACTCAGACAGGATCGCTGGCCCTGGACTCCGGCGCAAACCTGTCCGAATTCCGCCTCAACAATCTCACAATTCTTCCTGGGGCCGGGGCATTCTCCCTGGGAGATCGAGCCGGGGCGTTCAATTTCAGGTTAGGCGGCCTGACCGCAGCGACTCATGTCCTTGCCAATAACTCTTCAAATACCGCTGTGATCAACACGGATCTGGCTTTTCTAGTGAACGCCGGGTGAGCACAGACACTGTCATTAACGGGTCCCGGCAACTGGCTCTTCAATAATGCGGTCAGCGATGCGGGGGGGACCACCCCTATCCTTGCCAAAGGTGGTAACGGCACGGCGACACTCGCTTCGGCCCTCACTTACTTAGGAACGACAACCATAACCGGGGGGGTGAGAAACGTCCCTGTCATCCCGGCAATGGATAGATAATAGGTTGCCCTTCGCCTCTCCTAATTTCGTCGATCAGTTGCTGCGGCGCAACAATCGCCGGAAAAATTGCAACCTTCAGTTGAAAGTCTCTTCCGATTGTTACATCTGCTGCGGCTTAATCTCCTCCGATTTGCAACAAAGAATAGAGAGGCTTATGACAGAAGTGATAGAAGAAGGCCGCCAATTCGGCGCAATTGAAGAAGGCGATGACGATCTGTGCCGCGCCCTCTGGATCTCCGTTATCGTGCAGGCTCTCATCGATGCCAAGGGTAAAAGCTCAAAATCGGGCAACAGAAGGGATCGCCAAGTCGCAAAGAAATGGCTGGCAGCTGAATCCGAATACTCAGATTTCGCAAGGATTTGTGATCTAGCCGGTCTCCCATTTCACGAGACCAGGCAGAAGCTAGGAGACTTCCTCAAGAGTGACTACGAAACACTCGATTTTCGCTGTCTCACCAAGGCGTGGGGAAAATCAGAAACCATGGAGAGCCGGAGCAGATTCTTCAGGCGCGCCCGCAGGAATGCTGATAACCGCCGGAAAACGATTCTGGAATTGAGTCAGCACGCAAAAACCAAGCCCGCTTCACGGAGTGACGCATGTTCACAACGGGCATACCCCCCTGGACCACGGTCTGGCGCTTACGACCCGGCTTCAATCGCCACAATTTCTTCTCGTAATCGCGAGGGCTGATCTCGCCCACGCCAGGTCTGAAATTCCGAACCGGCGTCCAAGCGGCGGGGGTTGCCTTCCGAGCCGATGAAGCTCCGCCCTCACCATCAAATAAAATGAGGATCTGCTCTATCCATACATGTCCTTTTAGGATCGGTTTGGTGTTTTCCGATTCTCGCAAGTAGCTGATCCGATGATCGGCCAATCCCCTGCATATCATTCCAAGGCAACTGCCCTTGATCACTACGACGTATCGGGAAAAATCCAAACGGATCTCACGTTGCCCAGCCGCGATGCCATGGAGAAATGCGTAATTGGCGCAGTGAACGCTTCCGTCCCTCTTCCAGAAGGAAATCATTCGGACCCTCCCACGCTCGGAAATAATTTGATATTCTTCACTTCTCGCGGTTCCCTCGCGTTCACGGATTATTTCGCCTACTCCCATTGATTCCCCCTTTTATTCTGTTATTTCTTTCCGATTTGCCGACTCCTGTTGCATCAGCAATTCTCCGTCTTCGTAGTTCACAAGCCGCAACAGTTCCGTGGCCAGCATTCGCTCGTCACTCTGGACAATGGATCGCAGCATTTCCGCCTTATCATCAGTCCAGATTGATACCGCATCACGGGATCTGGAAATACTGACGTAAGCCTGCTCCATGCTTGCCGCCCTTGTCTCATGGCTCATCTGGCTGACAATCACCTTATCCACGGTCCGGCCCTGGCTGGCATGACTGGTAGACACATAGCCGTGATCCAGGAGGCCGCTGTCACGCGGAACTTTGTAACGGCCTTCAAGTTCAAGAAAACCCGTGGCAAGAATGCCGGTAACTCGATACACCGATCCATTGAACAGGCGGCCACCATCAAGACCGGACAGATTCGTCGTCGGGCGCACAAGATCGCCGACTGCGAATCTCCGCTGCTCTTCCCAAAATACCTGGTAGTGGGCAGATGCCGCCGCGGCGAGTTGCCGTTTTTCACCGCGCGGATTCGACACAAGAATTGCCTGAGGTTCCGAGGCTGCGACTGTCCAGCGCTCACCCTTCTTGAAATCTCCCTTGGCATTCTGAACAAAACGGATCACATCCCCTTTCATGACGTATCGATGATCGCAGCGTTCCGCTTGGGTAAGATTCCGATTTCGTAAGACACCCATTTCAAATTCTTCACTCAGCACCCCTGATTCAATGAGGAGCGCGCGAATCTTGTCTGAGATTCTTCGTCCCATGGCATGGGTCGGAGAAACAACCA
>CAXTTX010000008.1:0-1346 GCA_964247045.1 uncultured Verrucomicrobiales bacterium
GTGGGGCGGCCACGGTCTTGGGGAGCAGGGGGAAGTCCCCCCTCAGGGACCAGCAGGGCGTCCTTCTGATCGGGAAGCCATTTGTAGGTGATACCGTAGATTGAAGTTTCAGTCTTCACGAGAAAGCGGGTTTCCAATCGCCTCGGCGGTGCTGCCGCAGTGGCGGGTTCCACCAGTTGCTGGATCCAAACTGTCCCCGTGGGAAACCTCCACGGGTTTTTCAAGTTGAACCCGATCCGCTCCCTACCAGGCAGGCTGATCCAACGCCGGCTGAGGGCTCCACCGTTCCATGCTCCATGGTTGATCTCATACGGAACGACCCCCAGCGCGGGCTCTAAGGTGGCGAGGTTCTTGAACGCCCCGGTTTCGGAAAGCCGCGCGGGCGGGCGAGTCTCCTGTTTCGGCGCCCGGACCAACTTCCGGATGCGACCGGCGTCAATATCCGCCAGGAGAATGTCCCCGCCGGTCGGGGCGGTGCCGAAGGCGCTTACAGCGCCGCCGCGTGCGAGAAGAATGGGGACCCATTTGTCGCCGTTCTTGCGGATGGCCCAGACGCAGTGACTGATATAGTCACCAAAAATGTAGGCCCCCTCCAACTCCTTCAAGCTGCCCCCGCGCGAAACCACGCCGCCGGTGACTGAGTTGCCGCTGAAGACGGTGTCATTACCGTGCGGATATTCGTAGATCGGCTTGGTGAAGGTCGCCCCGGCGGGCTTGTCCTTCAATCTCGGGCCGTCGTGGCTGCCTTCATAGTAGCTCCAGCCCCCATTCGTGCCAGAGTTGAGCAGGTAGATTTGCTCCCAGCGGTCCTCGCCCACCACTCCCAGATAAAGATCACCGTTCCCGGGGTCGAAGGAGAATCGCCAGGGGTTCCGGAATCCGCAGGCGTAGATTTCCGTGCGGATTTTCCCGGAATCCAAGGCCCTGCCGTTGTGACGGGTGGCCTTAATGAACGGATTGTCCACGGGGACCTTGTAGTTGCCGGTGTGGACGGCGGAAGGAAAAGTGACGGAGGCCTGACGATGGGCGTTGGGAGGCAGGTTCGCGGGTTTCTGATCGACATCCAGCCGGTAAACAGCCGCGAAGAAATCCTTGTCGATGAAGCGAGCGGTGTCGTTTGGATCATAATGGCCGCCGCTGTCACCCATCGCGTAATAGAGGTATCCGTCGGGCCCAAAGTGGATATCGCCACCATTGTGATAGGCACCCGGATCAAGTTGCGAGATCAGGGGTAGTTCGCTGTCCGGATCCACCTGGTCGGGATCGGCGACGGATCTGCTAAAGCGCGAAAGGCAATTGAATCCCAAACTCCTTCCGTTCTCGTTCACCTTCATGTCATAGGTGAC
>CAXTTX010000008.1:1356-13244 GCA_964247045.1 uncultured Verrucomicrobiales bacterium
GGGGCTGCCGCTCGGTCCCGGTGCGGATGTCCCAGGTGACGAAGAGGTAGCCGTTCTCCGCGTAGCGGGGGTGAAAGGCGAGGCCCAGCAATCCCCATTCTCCCTCCGTGCCCAGCGTACCTTTCCGTTTGGCCTCGAGGATCTTTTTGAGGTCTAGGAAGATGGTCTTCGCGGCCTTTTCCGGATAACCATTCACAAGCTGGACCTGTCCGCCCTTTTCGACGATGAAGAGACTGTCTTTCCGGCCGGGAGCCGTGGCAATGGCCAGAGGTTGCTTGAACGAAAGGCCGGGCATCGCCTCCACCAATTGATAGCCGGAGGACGATGGGAGGTCCGGCGGGAACCTGAGCGGCTGTGCCATCAGGGGAAACGCAGAGGAAATCAGAATGAGCGGTAAAAGGCGGACCATGTGTGAAGGGCTTTTTTGCGGGCAGACACGCAAGAAGAGCCGTGGCCGGACCGGCAGATGGTTGGGATTCGCTTTTTCTCACAGTGGAGTCAAACAAAACTAGTAGAGGCGCCGGATGGCGCCGAAGATCTACCTAAATAGGTGTTAAATTGGAAAACGGACAATAGCAGGTGGCCAGCACCCGCGTGCTGGAACTACCACTTTTGAAAAATCGATTGCCCCCCCAAAGGGACCCGATTTCGAAGGTTGAGCGAGAAGAGAATATGCGTAATGTCGCGGCATGCGAGTCGGCTTGATCGGTATGATGGCAGCGCTTAGCGCTATCGGGTGGTTTCCCGAACTGGAAGCGGCTTTGCTCCCAACATCAGCAATGTCGAAGCTGGCGAGAGGCACAGGAATCGAATTTCACGAACTTTCCAGTCCGGGCCCCGATGACAAAAAAAGTAACAAGTCGCTTGACCAGCTGCGACGCAAGCATGCGGCTTATGCGCTGAGATTCGGGGGATGCGACATTTATCAAGTAACGCAAGATCTGAACATAGGCGAATTCCAGAAGACGATTCCGACAATGATCAAGGAAGTTGGACTGGGATCCACTGATCGTAATATGGTACTGGATAATGTGGCCGCGGTGAAAATGGAGGACGGCCAGTGACAAGCAGACTCGATCTCCTCGCTTTCAGCGTAACCTTGTTTCTGGTGCTCGATCCGTTCGGGAACGCGCCTGTTTTCCACGCGGTGCTTTCGAAGATTCCTGAATGCCGGCGGCGGCCGATACTCGTCAGGGAACTGTTGATCGCACTGGCGATCCTGCTGGCCTTTCTGTTTCTGGGAAAATACCTGCTAGGGTTTCTCGGCTTAGGAATCCATACGCTCAGCATTTCCGGAGGAATCCTCCTTTTTCTGATCGCGCTGGGGATGGTTTTTCCTGCACGTTCAATTCTTGGCGAAAGTAATGATGAGGAACCTTTTATTGTTCCTTTGGCCGTTCCGCTGATGGCAGGCCCTTCCTGCATCGCCCTCTTGTTGCTGACCACAACCAAGTACCCGCTTGAGCTGGGTTCCATCGCTTTTGGCGTGGGGCTTGCGTGGCTGGCAAGTTCGGCGCTGCTGTTGTTTTCTCCGCTCCTTCTAAGGATCTTGGGTACTCGAGGAGCACGAGCGTTAGAGCGGCTGATGGGACTACTGCTGATTTTAGTTGCCGTACAAATGTTCCTCGACGGTGTCACGACCTACACCACGTTTTTTAGGCAGTGAGAAATAGTTTGCCGGAGTCTAGCTTCTTTACAGTTAAGCTACACGGCATTTTAATAATACTGGTCCTTGTCCGGTAAAGGAAAAGGCACTAGCGCCCGAGCTTGAGCGTCACGCGCACAACAGTATGAAAAGTGTGCTCATACTTCAAGAAGTGGGACTGTCCCGGTTCCCGACGACCCCCCTGCGCTCCCGGTTGCCAAAGGCACTGTGCCCGTTGAGATTGACTCGACCGCTGACCTACCGGCGAAGTCTAGAGCCCCTCGGATGTTCACGGAGCCGAACCACCTTGATGCGATCCGCGGTAAGATTCTCGCGAAGCTCCGCCGACCCAATGCTTCGCCATCCTCTGGATCGAGGCGGCTGGAATTATGTTTTGATCCACACCCCGCAGGGCAATTACATCCTCAGGGAATCTTGAACGATTGCGAGACACTGCTGCCTTCCTCGATATTTTTGCGGATCAGCAGGGCCGCCATCGTGAATCTGAATCACGTGACAGAACTTCAAGGCTTCAGCAGATGCCTTGTTAAACTCGGAAGTGGAGAGCTCATTCCATCGACCCGTGCGCGTAAACAAGTCCTCAGGAGGAGGTTCCATCTATGTAGACGGGCCGGTCTCCCAATTCCACATCGGACTTGGGTGGTATCACCATCCTTCTTGGCATTGGCTGGCAACCGCCGAATCCCCTCCGGAGAAGTTGCATTCTGAATGAAGAAAAACGGCCGATGCATATATGACCTTATGATTGTTGAGCCGCTGTCGCTCGATGGACGAACTGTTCAAATATCCCAACCCATCAGGGAAGACCACGGGCAATTAATGCTTCGAATGCCTGCATTGCTTTCTTTTTGGAAGTCGCGTCCCTTACGAACCTTTGTGAGACGTGGTGTGCGAGATAGATTCCGGTAAGTTCCCAGACAAATTGACCGACGTCCGTATCCGGTCGGAGGTGACCCAGTTCGATCGCGTTTTTTGTAAGCAGGGCAAGGTCGGCCCGCCAATTTTCCTCCATCTGCAAAACGGCGTCCCGGACGGGCCCCTCAACATCGTCCAGTTCAAACATGGCAGCCGCCGCAGGACATCCTCCAGGAAGCCCGGCGTTGTTCCACCACACCAGCCAATTGCCAAAAATGGCCCTGAGCTTCGGCAACCCTTTCAGTTTGCCGACGGCAGGAGTGGCGATATGCCTGTCGGCGAGCCCGGCCATCTCCTTTAAAATGCCAATCTGAACTTCTTCCTTGTTTTTAAAATGGGCGAACACGCCGCTCTTCGACATGCCGACCGTTTCTGCAAGAATTCCGAGGGTCACTCCCGACAAGCCATCCCGGCTGAGCAGGTGCAATCCGGATTGTAGGATGCGATCCTTTGTGGGTTGAGCCGTTTTCATGACGCAATTTTCAATGCCCGATCCCGCCCTGTCGAAGAAAAACAAGCGAAGGAGCACGTCTCGGCAAGTAGGCTGCCACTTGTCCGGGCGTCCATGCTCCTCCGCAGGAATCAGCAATGATCAGTTTTTGCTCGATTTGAACCTTTCCGCCGACGACTGGATCGTTCCTCCGGTTTGCCCCACCATCGGAGCGAACCAATCCTTGAAAGCTCCGACCAATTCCGGCCCTGCTTTTTCAGGAGATCCGCAGTCAAAGGGTGGATGGGGATCGTATTCCATGGCAAGCTGGGTCAGCTTCGCGGTCTTTTCATCGATGAGCTTCGAGATCAGAACGAGACCGAAATCGATTCCAGCGGTCACTCCGCCACCGGTGATCCGATTGCGATCTGTCACGACCCGTTCGCGGACGGGTGTCGCGCCAAAGAGAGGCAGTGCGTCGATCACGGCCCAATGACTGGCGGCACGGTAGCCGTCAAGAAGCCCGGCAGCTCCCAGGACGATCGAACCGTTGCAAACCGATGTCACATATTTTGCCTTGCCCCCGCGATCCGCGACGAAGGCCATGACTTCGGCATCCTGCATCACCTCCGGTGAGCCTCCGCCCACAAAGAAAACATCCAGATCCTTGGGACAGTTTTCCAGAGTGGTGTCAGGGGTGATCATCACTCCGGAATCGGTCACGAGAGGATTCAGGTCTTTCCAAACCAGATGGATTTTGCAGGAGGTCGACAAGGCCGCCTGCGGTCCCATCGTATCCAGCAGGGTCATTCCGGGGTAAACAAGCATCGCGACGACGGGAAGCCGTTGGTTGTGCAGGCGTGGCAACGCGACTTCGCCTTGTTTCAGCGTGTGTGGCTCGGCGCCTTTGGAACCCGGAGCCAGAAGAAGTGTTGAGACGGCGGAGACAATCATAGGTAATAGTTTTAGGTTCATTGTAATCTTTAAAACAAAGCACGACCGGTCGTGCGCGAAAAAGATTCGATTTGATTGCCATGAACGTCAACAAATTTTTGGATGATTCTCAAAGGGCCTTTTCCAGCACCCGGGCCAGCCTTGCGATGGCATGTCGCAATTCCTTCGGCGGCACCGCGCCGAAGCCCAGCTGCAGGCCATGGATTTTTTGCCACTTGGATGCGTAGTTCGACAAGGGTGTCGCTTCTATCCCCGCAGCAGCCGCCAGGTATGCGATGTCGCTGTCCCGTTGCCCATTTTCCAACCAGCCGACGGTCTGTAGCCGCGTCTCGGTCGCCTCCACATCCAGCAAGCCCACCAGATTTGCGGCTGCGGATTCGAGCAACACTTCGTGATGCTGAGCGTAGATCTGCCTCATCCGGCGAAGATGGCGCATGAAATTCCCCTCTGTGATGAAGTCACAGAGCACCGCCTGATTCAGCGTGGAACCATGGCGGTCCAGATACGAGCGTGCCTTTCTCATCGGCTCCACCATTCGGTTCGGCAGCACCACGAAGCCCATCCGCAACGATGGGAAGAGCATCTTGCTGAAGCTGCCGGAGAAAATCACATTATCGTCGTTGGTCAGGCTTTGCAGCGCTGCGATCGGCCTTCCCGAAAAACGGAACTCGCTGACATAGTCATCCTTGAAGATCCATGCGCCGCTCTCACGCGCCCACTGGAGCAACTGATGCCTGCGCTCGGGTGCCATCACCACTCCCAGCGGGAACTGGTGGGCCGGCGTGACGTAGGCAAGTCGCGCATCACGCGCCACACGGAGGCCCTTTGCCACCTGAAGCCCCCGCGCATCCACCTCCACGGGAATCGGCTTCACTCCCCACGCCTCCATCAGCGCACCCGCTCCCGGATATCCGGGATCCTCGATCCATGCCTTGTCGCCCGGATCCAGTACTGTTCGCACCACCAGATCCAGCGCCTGCTGGGTGCCGGATACGATCATGACCCGGTCCGCCGTGCAGCGGATGCCGCGGGTGCTGCCCAGATGGCGACCAGAGCATCCCGCAGCGGCGGATAGCCGAGCACGTCGCCGCTGAGGAACATCTCCGGGGATGCTTTACGAAAGCGTCGTGAGCTCAGACGGCTCCATTCATCGATTGGAAAATGGGCGACACTGGGCTGATTGGGACGGAATGCCCTCGGCGCGCCATGGGAAAAATCCTGCGGAAAAGGTGAGATTGGAAGAAGTTGCAGGCGCTTTGCGCTTTGCGAGAGTTTCGCCGCCATATCAGACCGCGCCTTTTCGGCCTGCATGGGGAGATGTTCCGTCCCCGGGTCGGGAAGCTCGGAGCTGACCGTTGTGCCTGAACGACGGAGGGTCGTCAAATAACCCTCGGAAATCAACTGATCGAAGGCCTGTCAATCGGTTCTAGGCATCCCAGGCCAAGATGCTATTGGCCCCAGGACTTGCTGGGGGGGCCAGCTGCTAAAAAGCGATTTATGCCCCGCCGGAAATCTCAAGTCCACAATGTCTCTGTAAATCTGGGGTGGTAAATCACCTTTACGATTGGGTGCTCTCGTTGATTTTCGGACTGCTAGGAGGAGTCGCCGGGGTGGACCTCATTCTTGGAATCGTAACGACCTTGCTTAAAATCCAGGCACCGCATCTCGATCCTCAGACAGCTCTTATGGTTTACGGCGTCGCCGCTTTTCTGCTCGCGATGCTCCTTCACGAACTCGCCGTTAAGATGATCAACAGGTGGTTTTCCAATTCTGCTGAAGGAGTCCGTCGAGGGAAGCGAGGTCGCTCCGTCTTAGCCTTGTCGCTGCCGCGTGCGGGGAAGTGTCGAGCAAGTTTTGTTCTACCAATGTTATTAGGTTCCTGCATCATCGCGCGTCTTAACAAGATGCAGGAGGAATGTGCAGAATCATCAAAACCAGGCGGACTATTATTTACGCCTATCGCAGGTGCTGAAAATAATTCCGGTAAGCCGGAGCACGTGGTATCGCGGAATCAAAGCTGGAAGATACCCGCAGCAGGTAAGGATTTCCCAGAGATTATCAGGGTGGCGATCTTCCGACGTTTGCCGATGCCTTGAAGCGGATCGTGAAATACCGGTGAGGCGAATGTCTGACGGCGTGGATCTGAATGCTGAACACGGATCACAAGCTGCGTCATCTTAATAAGCCGACTCAGATTTAGCGGAAATCGAGGCATCATGTGGGAGGCTGTGAGCAGTGAAGCAACTCTTTGTGCCGGGTATTGCAATCGGGACAAAGGTGTTGCGGTCAGATCACACGCAAGGAAAAAAGCAAAATGGGTAACAGGCTGGGTAACGAAGGGCAGGGCATTGAGGAATATTCATATGATACAAGCGGTTAAGAAGTCAGTTCGAGTCTTCTTAACCGCACCAATAGGTTGTATCGCTGGGTCTCAAAACAACCCGGTGATCCGCGGTGAGAACCGATTACAGGTGTCTCACTGCAACCCACGATAGCTCATAGAAATGCACGCTGTACGCGAAAAAAATGGGTAACAGGCTGGGTAAATTTTATGGCATCCTATGTTCCTAACCAGCAATAGGATGAAGAATGCTTTTATCAGATCTGAAGATAAGAAACCTGAAACCCGAATCAAAGGCTTACCGGGTAAGAGACGGTGAGGGCCTCTACTTGAGAGTCACTCCCAATGGCAACAAAGCTTGGCAAATACGGTATTTCTTCGGCGATAAGGAGCGAATCCTCTCAGCCGGCACCTATCCGAGGGTTTCTCTCCAGGAGGCACGCGAGCTCCGAATGAGAGCCAAGAAACTCGTCGACCAGAATATCGATCCATGCAGCGAAAAGCGTCGGGAGAAAGTCGAAGCCCACTATCGAGATCGAAATACGTTTCTGCTTGTGGCAGAGGAATGGTTCGAGGCGCGGAAGGGGGATTGGACACCTAGACACGGCAGAAAGATTTGGCACCGCCTGGAAACCTACATATTTCCGGATCTGGGGAAACGGGCAATCGCTGACATCAAGCCTCTCGATGTGCTGAGGGTGATTCAGAAGCTGGACGCGAGAAACGCCACTGAAATGAGCCGATGCCAGTTGTCCGCTTGCCGAAGGATTTTCAAATATGCGGTGGTCACGGGCAGGATCCAATTCAATCCGGCAGCCGACCTTGAATGTGCCCTCCGGCGCCACCGTCAAAAACACCATCCATCACTACGAGCCTCGGAGATTGGAGAGTTTCTGTGCGCTTTTGAAAAATTTGAGTGTGGGGAGATGCTGAGAATCGGCTTTGAGTTGCTGTTGCTGACTGCACTCAGGACGGGAGAATTGCGCTTCAGTAAATGGAGCGATATTCATTTCGAGCGACAAGAGTGGGTGGTGAGGGCCGAGATTATGAAGATGAGAGAGACCCACGTCGTGCCGCTTTCGAGTCAGGCACTCGCAGCACTTCGTCGCCTGGAGCTTCTCACCGGGAATCAAGAATGGCTGTTCCCTAATCCGCACCGTGCCAAGAATCCAGTGGTGAGTGAGAATTTCATCAACAATATTATTCGTAAGATTGGATACAAGGATCGTATCGTAGGACACGGCTTCCGCTCGATGTTTTCAACCATCCTGAACGAGAATGGCTTCAATCGCGATGCGATCGAGCGCCAACTGGCACACAAGGAGCGCAACGCAGTAAGAGCCGCTTATAACAGAGCGGAATATTGGGAGGAGCGCCGATTCATCATGCAGTGGTGGGGCGACTTTTTGATAGCGGCTCGAAACGGCGGTTTACAGGGGGTGGTCGCTCTGGATCGGCGGGCGCCAATTCTGCTCGGGCGGTAGAGGGCGGGGGATTCGCAATCGGATTCGAAAGGGCATCTTAAGCCCTCAATCTCTGATCTTCCTCCTGGATATCTCAGTTGATTCCACGAAGGACCTTGAAATGGGAATGATCTGAGCTTGGCCGGCGGACATGAAATGCAGCCTTTTAGATTTGGTGGAGGCAGCTGCGTAACGTGTTTGCAGATTGCGGAAACTGGAGAGGCCAAACGTTCACTGCATTGCCTCGTTCCACATATCGTGCCCTAGTCCCGCACGCCCCCCTCGGGGGTCGGGGGGCGAGAGGGGGTCCCTGTTGCTACCGTATCCTTTTATCCATCGGCGGTTTCGTCCCGACGCACTAAAGTTTTTAAAGTTGTTCGCGAAACGCCCGAAAATTTTAGAATTCTGGAGCTCGTTTGCGATCAGGGGTAAAAATTTCGGGTTCGGACCTGTCATTGCTCTTTTTCCTGGATTCAGAACAATTGAGTAGAAGGCATGGTTGCCGCCATCAGTGGTAGCAAGACAACAATTTTATTCTTCCCCAATTGGGGCCGCTAGATAATATAGGCCGATAGGGACTAACCGTATTTTGCTGCAGACGGCAACGGTCTTCAGTTTGGCATTCGACTAGCGTTGCCCCAAACCCCTACTTTCTTTGGTAAAATGTGGAACGATATAGAGACTACTGACGATCTTCTGAACTATTCAATCATGGCCCAAACGGCGGCCCAGTTGATTAAGGATTCGGGTTCGTCGCCGCTTTCTATCGGAATCTCCGGAAACTGGGGAACAGGCAAGTCGTCCTTAGTTAAAATGATCGGCAAAAAGCTGAGGGAGGACGAAGGGAGCGAGGCTTTCGTTTTCTTGGAGTTTAACGCCTGGCTCTATCAGGGCTTTGATGACGCGAGAATGGCACTCCTCCAATCCGTGTCTGATTGTCTGACCCAGGAAGCAAAGAAAAGAGAGACGGGAGTGGAGAAGGTCAAAAATTTCGCAAAGCGGGTTAATTGGCTAAAGGTCGGTAAGGTATTGGCACCTGCTGCCACCGGTGCACTCATTGGAGGTGCAATTGCAGGCCCCTTCGGCGCGCTTTTGGGGGCTGTCAATGGGCTGGTCCAGAAAGGGACCGCGGCAACCGAAGATGACTTCAAGAAGGTTTCCGAGGCTTACGGCGAATTCAGCCCCACGCTTTCTGGGTTGGTTGAATCAAAAGCAGCGGCCTCGCTTCCAAAGGAAATTGATGCGCTTAGGAAATCTTTCGAAGAGGCTTTGGAGGAACTTAAGATCACTTTGGTCGTATTAGTCGATGACTTGGATCGGTGCCTGCCGGATACCGCGATTGCAACATTGGAGGCAATGCGTTTGCTGCTGCTTTTACCGAGGACGGCCTTCATCATTGCCGCGGACGAAGAAATGATCAGGCAGGCGGTTCGGCATCATTTCGGGCAAATTGAGATCAGCGATGATTTGGTAACCAGCTATTTTGATAAGCTTATCCAGATTCCTTTGAGGGTCCCGAGACTGGGCCATGCAGAGGTTAAGGGCTACTTGATTTTGCTTTTTGCAGAACTTGAGGTGCGAAAGAATCGCCTTCTCCCCGCAGTGTATCAGAGAGCGAAGGAGCAAATCTTGGGATCCGTAAAGCAGTCATGGGGATCTGGGCTTAGCAGAAACTCAATGCGGGAAGCATTCAAAGATTCCCTTGGGGTGATGGAACCGCTGATAAATTTGGCGGATCAGATTGCGGGTATCCTGACGACTGCAAAGCAGATCGCGGGAAACCCTCGTTTGATAAAGCGATTCCTCAACGATCTGAATATCCGCAAAACGGTGGCCGATTCGGAGGACATGACGCTGGCTTATGAAGCGCTTCTCAAGCTACAACTTTTTGAACGATGCGTTTCACCCGCCGCATTCGAGTTTTTGGTTTCTGAGGCGAACAAGAGTGAAGACGGAAAGCCGGCGTTTTTGATGAGCTTGGAATCCTCCTTGTCCAATGGCGACGATTACAAAGAACCGACGGAGAGCTGGAAAGACGCCTTCGTGGAAGCTTGGATGAAACTGGACCCTCCTCTGGGTGATCTTGACCTCCGGCCTATACTAAATTTGAGCAGGACTCAGGCAAGTGCTACGGTCCGTTACGACAGATTGAGCGCTCAAGCTCTCGAAATCCTCGAGGCTGTCTCAGCCAGCAAGGATATCGAGTCGATCATAGTGAAGCGAATCTTGGCGGTCGGGAAGACGGAGGCAGAACAGATTCTGGTTAGGCTCTCCAGGAAAGCTAGGGCTGAGCAACTTACCACCGATTCGTTGTTGCGTGCGATGAATGTGACGGAGGCCTTCCCTGAATTGGCAGGAACTATCGTAGGACTTCTGTCCGAGATCCCGCCCAAAGCGCGTAAGGCACCTCTGGTTCCCCGCTTGAAAGGGAGGCCATGGGCTGCCCCCGTTCTCGAAAAGTGGCGGGCTGACGAGAACACACCCGTCCCGGTCAAGAAGGCCATAGAAAGCAAATAGCCATGGGAACATCAGCATCAAGTAAAGGACCTGGATCAGGCGTCGCATTCGACCCGCCATGGCTCAATGACGAAGGCGGGTTCGAGCCCCCGAGTCCCCCGAACCAACCACCCGAGGCATCCAAGAATCCCGACGCGGCTGTCGATCCGTCTAGCCCACCTTTGACAGCACCTCCTGGTCGGTTTGGACAGGCGCGGAGGTGCATGGGCAAATATGCGAGTGAAAGGTCCGGCCGCGATGGTTTTCGCCAGGCAGCGGGCCATTATTCAAGGACAGGGATGGGCGGCGCCAGATCGCTTGCTCACCGAATGCGGCATTCGACCGCCACAGGGGCCAAGCTGGCGCAGTTTCTCACGTCGACCAATTCGCCCAAGGACGCGGCGGTTAAAGCTTGGGTGAAGGATATTGTTGATCGTAAACTCACAGGTCAGGACCTGATCGACGCGATTATCCAACAGGTCGCGCCAAGCGCGGGTAGCAAGGATGAAGAGTCCTGCGCGGATTCGATGGCGCGCGCGCTCAGCGAATTTCTCGATAAAAATCCGGACTCGGACGTTCTCAATCTGGACGCCACAGACATAAGGGAGATCACGGAGAGTTTCCTGGCAAATGAAGCGTGTCATCGTTTGACCAACGACATCGGGCAGGTTCTGGAAAGTGAGAAAATTTCCTTGAAGGAATCTTTAGATCTTCTGAACGAGATGCGGGATTACCTTAAGGCGGATCTTTCGGAGCAGATCGATAAGCTTTGGAAAATAAGTGATAATCCCAGCCAGTCTCAGCTGGATCAGGTTTTGAGGAGTGCGGTTGAGCGCACATTTGAAGTTTACGAAGGAGAACTATGACACACTATATTTGTTGTTCCCCCGATTCTATTCCTAAGAGACGCCGTAAAGGCGCCGAGTATATCTCGCTCTACGGGACCAAGCTCCTTGCCGATTTTGAGGTGGGGGATGTCGCGCTCGATTTGAAGAAGGATGTCCGGGCTTCGGGCATTTCTCCCACGGTCGAGGCCTGGGATTTCTGCTCGATCGCCATGGCGGTAGCAGCAGTTGACGAGTCCGCAGTGCGAAGAACGAGTGCTGATGGCTGGACGCGGGTGCTGAAGGTCGAAATTCAGGTGGCAGAACCACTGATTTGGCAGCACCAGATTCCCGCGTTGGAACGGACGCTCCGCTTTTTGACGGGCGATTTTTGGAGCATTTCGATCACAGGAGGGGGCGAATCAGTGCCTGAGCCCCGGAAACCTAAGGTTCTCAAAGCTGACTGTGTTTCGTTACTCTCCGGAGGAGTCGACAGCTTGGTGGGGGCGATTGACCTTTGCCACTCGGGCAAAACTCCCGTTTTCGTGTCGAAACTTGTAAGTGGTGATAGGGAGTTCCAGAAAGAAGCTGCTTCCCGATTGGTACCGGAGTCCAATCATTTTCAATGGCGTTTTAACAGTCGTCCGACTTCAGAGGGAGAGGAGTCTACTCGTGCGCGGTCGATTATCTTCTTTGCGTATGCAGCGTTGGTAGGCTCATCATTGGGATCACGGCGCTCGTTTAAGGGCAAGGTTCCGATTTACGTGCCGGAAAATGGATTCATCAGTCTCAATCTTCC
>CAXTTX010000008.1:13254-21190 GCA_964247045.1 uncultured Verrucomicrobiales bacterium
TAGGATGGGCACTTTAAGCACCAAAACTACGCATCCGATCTACTTGGGTGGCCTCCAGAAGATTTGGGATGCTGTTGGGATCAAGGCCGAATTGGTTTCTCCCTTTGATTATAGATTTCGGACGAAGGGGGAGATGCTGGCGCAGTGTTCAGACAAGGCTTTGCTTGCGGATCTGATTGGACGATCGACGAGTTGCGGCCGTTACGGAGTTTACAATCACACTCATTGCGGGCGTTGCATCCCTTGCTTGGTGCGTCGGGCTGCATTCTTACGAGCTGGAATGACCGATACCACAGAGGTATCAAGCTACAAGGGGGTCACAGGACAGTATGTTTTCAAGAATCTGGGCGCTGCGGCGACGTCGGAGACGGCCGTGGACATTCGAGGGGCCGGTCGAGCCTGTCTTCAGGTTGAGTCGGAAGGGATAGAGAGATTCATAGGTGCAGGCCTTGCGTTCGCCAGTCGTCAAGATCGCCCGCAATATGCGGGAATGGTTGAGCGCGGAATAGCCGAAATTCGGGAACTATTGAAAGAGCATCGGGTTCTATGATCGATTTCCACACTCATTTGGATCTGTATCCAGATGCGATTTCTGTAGCTCGTGAAACCTCGATTAGGAACAAGTTCACACTAGCGGTTACGACAAGTCCAAGAGCGTGGGTGGCGACGAGTCGCGTGCTAGGATCGCTTCCTGGCATCCGGGTCGCTCTGGGGATGCATCCTGAAATAGTTGAGGGCAAGGCCTCCGAGCGTGATTTGTTGATCGATTCGGTCAAAGACGCTTCATTTATTGGCGAAACTGGCCTTGATGGAACAAACCGACATCGCGATAGCTTCAAGCTGCAGAAAGCGATCTTTGAAGACCTTTTAGCGGCCTGTGCAGCGCATGGGGGGCGCATCATCAGTATCCACAGCCGCGGTGCCGCCACGGCAGTTTTGGATCTCTTGGCTAAATATCCAGATGCTGGAACACCAGTTCTTCACTGGTTTTCAGGAACCAGATCCGAGTTAATCCGGGCGGTCAAACTCGGTTGTTGGTTCAGTTTTGGGCCAGCAGGGGTTGCAAGTAAATCGGGGAGAGAGCTGTTGGGAGCGATACCCCTAGATAAACTTCTGCCGGAGAGTGATGGGCCCTTTGGTCAAACTGATGGGAAGCCATTGATGCCTTGGGAAGCAGTGTTGATTGTTCCTGAGGTCTGTAGGGTGCAGGGAGTAACGGAGGATTTTGTTGAGAATCAGCTTGAACAGAACCTCAGTGAAATTTTGAGATTAAATGGAGTATTGCAGGTGTGACGCCGCCCGTTGCGGCGGTGTCGCTGTCGCTTGTCGTTCGATGCCTGGACTGATGGGGATTGCGTGGGACCCTCAAGGACAGGATTCTGGGCGAAGCCCCATTCCTGTGGGACTGAGGATGGCCGGCTGGCGCGCGGGTGCATGAAAATTGGGTAATTCTCCCGAAATTACGCATTCGATATTATGGCACAGGTCGAATCCATGTTGTTTACACGCCGAGAGGTTGCGTCGCAGCTTAAGCTCTCTTTGCGGACGATCGACTCGTTGATATCGAAAGGAGATTTGCCGACGGTCAAGATCGGACGTAGCGTCAGGGTGAGGAGGGAGTCCATCTTCTTTCTTATCGAGGCGCGCGAGTCTCGCGATTCGGGGAGGAAGAAACGACCCGTTCATCGAGCGTGAAACCCTTGCCCGGCTGATGCGGGCTAGAGCCAGGGACAATGGCGAGCGATATGCATTCGGGTAAGCTGTTCGCCACGCATTGATAGCTTATGGATATCTTCGTCCTTCATCGGGGAAAAATTCGTCGGATAGCTGAATACTTCTTCGCGGGTGATTAGGTCAGGGCGTATCCGCTGCAAAGTGGAATCCTGCTGTCCCAAATACGAAAAGATCATTCCCTTGATCATCCCCGATTCGACCCACGTATGTAGCCGGTCGATCAGTGCGTCCTGGTTTTTCTTGAAGGTTACGTCGTTCACCCTCATCAGCCTTCTTAAGAAGCCAACGGGAATCGATTTATCATCAAATGCACCGTAACCGGCCGAGCACGATATGATAAAATCGGGAGCATGTTTAAACAGACTCACCTGATTGGATTGATCTGGTTTTAGTGCCGTGATCCCAAGGTTGTCGAAGACGCCTCCATCGGTCACGATCGTCCTGAAAGTAGAGGTTTTCTTATCCTTCGGATTTATGAATTCCTGAATACGGTCAAATGCTGGCAGTAACAGCGGGAACGCGGCTGAACTCGCCACGGCGTGTGCCACTTTCACGTCCTTTTGCTTAAGTTCGCCCAAGCGCCAGCTCCCGGAGACTTTGTTCCCAAAGCGGAACGCTGTCCCTGTCCTCAGTTCACACGCCGTGAAGATCACTTCCAATCCCGGTCTCCTGACGTCCGTAATCCCCTGGCCGTTGAAATAGTCCTCGCTATCGAGCAGTTCTTCAAGCGCATCAGTCGGAGTTTTCCAGCGAGGCATGGGCGGATCCGATTTCGCGGCCCAAGCAACCAGTCTTTTAGGAACCAAGAAGGCGAGGGAAATTGCGGCCCGTAGATGGAAGTTGGAGATTGTTCTCCGAACTAGGCCGCCCTTGAGGCCTTGCCGCAGGAGTTGAACGATCTGGTTATCGAACTCTGGGAACGGAACATCTGAATAGGCGTATAGGCCTGCAATGACTGCTCCACCGGAGACTCCTGAAATGCTTGTGACATTCGGGAGAATTCCGCGGTCATCCAAAGCCCGGAGACAACCCAGGTGGTATGCGATCGCTCGCGAGCCGCCTCCTGAAAGCGCGAGTCCTATCGTCTGGCTTTCTCGATGAGAGCTCACAGTATTTTGGTTCCGAGTGGGTGCCATGCGGATCCGTAGGAAAGGAGTTGAAGCCCACCTTTTGAAGCGTGCCGCTGAAATAGGTAAACACCCAAGACATCGTTGCCACGATGATTGCCAAGGATTACCATGAGGCTGGTGCGCGGTGCCGAGGGATGCACGGTCAAAACCTCCGTCATTCCGACAATGTCGGTTGTGCTGGGCGTTGGCGACGAGACCGGATGTGTGTGCCACATGCCGAGATAGTTCGTCGACGAGCGGGTAGCTTTCGACCTCTCGGCAGCTTCTTCGACGGTTCCGATTGTGCCGCAGACGAAGAGTTCAGCCGAATGGCCGCTATCCGGCGGAGGCCCAGAAGCGTCGGATACGAAGACGATTTTCATCGCCTCGTCCCATTCTCCCCAAAGCAGTCCGCCAGTCTCTTTCGAACGTCCACGGACACGCTGATTCTGACGCACTGTTGCGATCATCTCCTTCAGCGCCGGAGGAGAGAACCGAACGGTGTAAGAGCCTGTTTGACAGACAATGTCAGGCTGGAAATCGAATTTGAGATTTCGAGGCGTGCCTGCCTGAGGCATGCTGATCAGGTGCACTGATCCTTCTGCAGACTCTGAGGTAAGTTCTCTGGCAATTAGATTCAATGAAGCTGCTGCCAGCGCCATGCTATCGGCGGCAGATCCACGAAACGTTGGTTCTGAGCAGCCGGGTTCCGGTTGAAAAGGGGGTGGGGGTTCTGAGGGGAAGAATGCGTCAGCGTAAGGTTTGAATTCTCGGCGGCGAAGCAGCTCCATTTTGGCTTTGCGGAACAAGTCAAATGAGCCTCCTGAGTAAGTTGCACGGGCGACACCGGCGATAGCTTTGTTTGCATCTGCGTCAACCATGAGCGTCGCAAGTGGAGGCCGGTTCAAAAGGTCGTTCCAGGCAATCTCGACCCGTAAACGCACGAGGGTAGAAGCGGTAGCATCAATGATGAAATCGAAGCCGTGATTGCCATCATTGCGGCCTGCCAGGAATCTTTTGATGTCTTCATGGTGTTTATCAATCTGAAGCGAAGGATTGATATCGTGAAGACGATCGGCCAAGGCATCGACTTTGCTGCGACCGACATCGGAGTGTGAAAAGTCCTGTCTTACCAATATGCCGGGATTCACGATTCCTTTGTCCCAGAGCGCGATGCGTTCTATCCCGGCGCGGCATAAGATTGTCGCGATGTAGCTGCCCAACGCGCCACAGCCCCACAGTGCGACAGATTTGTCTCGGAAGATTTTTAGGGGCGACTCTTCATCACGGCGGATGGTTGTTTCTGGCCTAGCCTCGATCACCGGGCACCATGAAACGGGCGAGGCGGCGAGAATCTTTTGATTCAAAGTCCGAATTTTCTTGGATATATCCGCAATTTCTTGGGGATGCTCGGGCGATTCTATTGCTAGCGCAATGTCATCGCGAACGTCAGGATCTATGTTCCAAATGCTGAGATGTTGGACGGCCTTTCCTTGCGAAACGCCGCGCATCGGTGTGCCTAGGACAAAGTAAAGAGGCTCGCCAGGAGGGGTAACAAGGGCCGCCAGCTCGAGTAGCCTGTACAAAGATTCAGTAGGAAGACCGGCGTCTTGCAGTTCCTTAAAAAGTTCGCCGCCATTGGAAGGGAATTCCCACGCGATAGGGCTCCCCATCAAGACAGCGACAGCGATCTTTTCACCTTTTGGAATGTCGGTCGGCGAGTGCCAGCTTGCGATTTCGAGGTAGCGGGTGTGATCGACTAGGCGGCATACTCCGAACCAATAAACCCCTTCGAACTCGGGGGTATTGGCCGTTGGAATTATCAACCTGCCATTTTTGCCAGTGTATACAGCGGGTGGATGTATCGGCATGCCAGCAGGGTCGAGGTCATCTGTGGCACCTTTCCTTATCCACAGCCAGAGCCTGTCCAAAAAACCAAATATTCCGTCGCTTGGATTGTATTCGGTCGAGCTCTGGTAAAGACAAATACTGTGCTTCCACTGCACATGAGAAGTCCCAGCGAATCGCGTGTGGGGCGTGTAGACCGAGGGCTGGGAGAGAGGAAAATCCTTAGGGATGAGCAGCAAGAATTCTTCACGATCTCGCAGCTTGAGTCCACTAGGCTTTCGCTCGATGTCGCCGATGAATAGGGAGAAACTGACGACGCATGAGGTGTCCGGCGGGGCCGGCGGAGTAACCTGGAGAATTTCTAAAGCGTGCGGATCTGCTGAGGAGATCAGTTCCAGTTGCGTGAGCGCGGTTTGCTGTCCCGGGCTCATGCATCACCAAATCCGACAGGTTGTTGGGGAGGTGCAGGGTTTGCCCGTCCCACCGTAATGGCTTCTTGAACTCCGGCAGCAGCCTCTGTCTTGCCCTCGGCTGGGCGAAGGATTAGGCCGGCCGAGGTCAGTTCGAAGATCAAAGGTTCTGGAGCCGCTTTTGATGGACGCTCGTGGGTGCAAATGAAGTGGCCGGCATCGACGATCGCTTCGTAACGATTGCGGGCCTTCAGGTGCGGTGGATCGTCGCCGCTGCCATTTGTGAAGTCTGACCTGGAGCTGGCGACAAGGTAGGCTCCTTCGTTTTTGAAGTGTGCCATGTGCTTGGTGATCTCTGGCCTAAAGGACTCCGTGTCCTCCCCGGCATCCTTCCAATACATCACCTTCTTTGAACAATGATGAGGGGTCAGTAAAACGTCCCAGAACAGGTAGGCAGTGTTTCCCCGTTCTATTGTGATATCGAAGATGTCCTTGACGGTCTCGTATTCCCGGTCGCCAAAGAAGAGGGCTTTCGTGGTTTTTAGGCCGTTGTTCAGAGTAATATGCAGGGAGAGGCTCGTGTTGTTTCTGGAATCCTCGGCATCAACTTTGAATGGAGCATGGACAAACGCCTCGAAGCAGTCCGAGACATCCTCATCGTCGATTGTGGTGATCAAGTGCCCTGGAATTGACGTCCTGTTCCGCGGGAAGTTCTTGTATTGGTCCTCTTCTAGGATGTCGTCGTGGCCAATGACCCGGACGCGGTCTTTTGCCGCAACGGTGACTTGATCCTTGATGATGGCTTTGCGGCGCCGGTGGACCTCTTTGCGAAATATTTCTGCATCCTCACACAGAACACATTCGTCTTCATAGTCCCGGAAGATGCGAGGGGTGTGCCATATTTCCCCGATATCCACTTTCTCCATCAATTCTCCGAAGCCTAAAATGTGGTCTTCGTCAGGATGGGTCAGAATGAACAGCGACAGATAGGGACGATTGTTCTTCTTGGGAAGCAGCCTCACGAGTTCGTCGATCACAGGCCAAGCTGTCTCATCATCCGACGTAGAAGCCGCGAGATTACGGAGATCGATTTGGACCACAATTTCATTCTCTTTCACGACGATCGTCGAGCTGTCGCCTGTTCCGACAGGCCAGAAGATGAATCCTTGTTTCGGTAGTAAAAATTTTGCGCTCATGGTGGATCTCAGGGAAATGGAGCTTCTGCCGCGTTTTTAATGCAGCTTAGATACTTCACGGCTTACCATGGGGCAAGGCTGCGCCGTTCTGTTGGCTGCATATTGTAGTCGAAGGGATTTGTGTACACCGTGGAATGTAGTGGTTAAGATTTACTTACCTTATTGCTCTCCGAAAGAAGCTGAGGCTTCGTGCGCTTTCGTCCTCCCCAAGGAGGCAAAAATTGCGCGGCCAGTAGGTGGTGAACGCCGGTAACCTGAATTGCCCTACTACCGGGCAACGAACGGGAGAATACATCTGTGAGCGTTGCGGTTCGACTTGGGATAGCTGGGATTCGATGGTCGCAGCTTGTTCAGCAGCAACAAGATGGAGGGAATGAAACTTCTTTTGAGGAGATTGCCGAAAGTGATCCGAAGAATATTGCCGACGAAATCCACGAACGGGCGCAAGGCCCAGTAGGAGATCTAGTGAACGAAGATCCGGTGGCTGCTTTGATCGCCAACACGAATGCGAGCGGCTGGTTCCTCGACGAGCTTGATATCGATCAATCTTCAATCGAGGTGTCAAACGCTGAAATCCGGTGTTCCGCCAATGCTCAATTTGGCGGCGATCAGGATCAAGATTCCGGCCCAGCTGGAACAATAATTTCTGGAACGCTTACAATCATCCTGCTGCCCGACCTGTCTATTCAGCTGGAGGACCAGGAGTTTGAAATCGAGTCTCCTTTCGGCGACGACGAGGACGATCGAGTGTGGTTATGATGGCGTAACGGCTGGGAAAATCTTCCAGAATCCGCCTGCATGCTTTTGCGCCGAAGGGTTCTTGTAGTGTTCGTGGAGCATTGCGGGATTTCCTTTATGTCCAAGCTGGAGTGCCGTTTCCCCCGCTTTGCGGAATTTGTAAAGATGGTAAGTTCCGAAGCTATGGCGCGCGGCGTTTGTGGGGAATTTGAACCCCGGGAGAGTTTCCATCGCTTTTTTGAAGCCGCGCTTCCGCGTGGTCTCTCCGGGGCAGATTTTCCCAGCCTGTTTCGCATGAGGCTGTAACCAGGCTTTCAGGTTCGGACGAATTTTCACTGTTCGCACTTCCGCGGTTTTGGTCAGGGCGGCCGGCAAATGGATCTCGTCGCGTTTTAGGTCGATCATGTTCCAATCCATGCGTGCTGCTTCGGCGTCTCGAATGCCTGCAAAGAATTTCAGGGCCCAGAAGGGGAGTAGCCCAGGTGCTTCTTTCTGGATGGCTTTCAAGAATTTGGCGATGTCATCGGGGAGCAGAATTGAAGGGGCCGTCCTGCTGGCGAGCTTTGCGGCCCGGTTCTTGCTTCGTTTGGGTGCAGGAACGGGATTCGCAAGTGTCCACCCCTGATCGATCGCAAAGGTAAAAAATGACCTTATGGAGCGAGATAGATTGTGGCGCGTCACCGGGGAAAGAGCTTTTCCAGGACGATCGGCCCGCTTCGCCAGCAATCCGTTGAGCCAATCGAGAAAAATTGGCGTGGTGATCGAGGAGACCAGAGCGTCTCCGTTTTCCGCTGAAAAGCGTCCCAGCCGGCTTTTGAGGCTGGCGAGGTGCCGTGAAGAAGCGCTGTCAGCTTTTTGGTGGGCAAGAAACTTGGCGACCGCGTCCCGAACCGAGACGGAG
>CAXTTX010000008.1:21200-30135 GCA_964247045.1 uncultured Verrucomicrobiales bacterium
GGCCTTCGCCGCCAGCCAAGAGGTTTTGAAGTTCTGGAGAACGGCGAGCAGACCGGGCGGGGTGGGGGCGGCATCAGCAGCAAACGTCCGCCAGAAGGCTAGGGCGGCCCGTTCCTCCTCGCTGACGAAGCCAAAATCGGAACCGAGCTTTCCGAGCTCCCGATTCTTTGTTTTGGCAAAAGCTAGCGCCTCAGTCTCGTTAGTGAAATAGTGGTCCTTCCGCTTGCCTTTTGAGTCGAACACCCGCACTCGGTGGCTGTAGCGTGGGTGCTTGTAGGGAACAGGATGGATGAGGCCTTTCATTCCTCTTCACTACTGTTCATTTGCGCTCATTTCAATGCGAAAATCGATTACATCGGATTACAAATCTTGATTAGGCCTGTAAAATAGAGGAATGGACGCGGCCTCCGAAGCCGTAGGTAGTGGTTCGATTCCACTCGGGACCACCAGAGTGTAGCTCCATAATGGAGCAGTTTGGTGCATTATGGCGTCCAAAAACGGGGCAAATTTGCAGAATCCGTAGGTTTGGTGCACTCTCGAGCCTTGGTTTTGTCGTTTTTTGTCGTGTCTGCCCACAAGAGGTCCTGATCGGAGGAATCTTGGGTCTTTACCGAATACATTCATTTTAAATATGTTGTGATAAAAAGCTGGCGGAGGCGGAAAATGGGAAATGCCAACAAATGCCATGTTTTCGAGATTTAATTCCGGCGAAAGGGGCCGAAGTGGGCTGTAAGCGGGGTGGGTGGACGGTGTTCCTGATCGAGGGGATGAACCTCGCGGTAGGTGGGGGCGGGGGATGGTGCGTGTGGGTTGGTAAGAGCTCGGCATCCCCCATTTTAGCAAACCTGAGGCTGGCTCTCAACGAACAGCCTGTCTGCCAATATTGATTGTCACAAATGGCAGGGGATCAGTGGGTCCGGGCTTTGGAAATGTGTTCGGGAAGGAACCGGCTTCGTGAAAGGGGGGGCGCTAACCATCAATGGCGGATAAAAGGTCTGTCCCGAATGGCACTGCTTTAAGCGCATTTCCGTTGATTTTCAAAGGCTCCGCAGAGTAATGCTGTTAGGGGGGGCTTTGTGGGGTAATTCCAGCTATTTCGAAGGCTTTCCCAGGGCCGGGGCAATCGCCAACCAAAGTACCTCATTTTCAACGAAATCCCGCTTAAAGCAGTGCCATTCAGGTCTGTCCCTTTATCCTGTGTGTCCCTTTATCCTGCCTGCCCCTTTATCCTGCCGCTCCTCGCCTGCAATTCCTCAGTTCCCGAAGTTGCGCCTAGCAGGGATCCTTCAACCGAGCACACGGAAAAGCTGACCACCGAGTTCCTAAAAACGCACAATATCGACATTCTCATGATCGAACGGGAGAAGAGAGGGTTCATCCGACAGGAAGTTGCCTATGGGGCGATCACGAGGAACCCTGATACTGGAAAGCTGGAACACCACGCGCGTTAGGATTCCCGCGCCTCAGCCCTCCTAGGACGCGTCGATGCCGGGCTATTCCTTGACCCAGAATCCGACAACCAAGCCAAGAGCTCCATACGCCCACTTTTCGGTTTCAACCCCGTAACCCTTGACGATGATTACGTATAATCCTGCGGCCACCAAGGCAACGCTAATAAGAACTGACATCACCAAACGAACTACTTTCTTGGCGTTCGTCATTGTATAGGGCGACTTTGGGTTTCTTCTGGAGGGATGTGGAGTTCTATATTCCGCTGCCTCTTCCCGCATAGAGGACGGTCCATAACCATTCCCTGATTCTCGCGAGGGGCGCATGCCAGAAACTTGGCCATATGGGGATCTCCTGTCCTCGCGGAAAATGTTATCATCGAGATAACGAGCATGGCGCAGCTGTAGGCGACTGATGATTCTGCCAGCCAGTAGGGCGACAATACCAAGGAGAAAAAACCACTGAAGGAAGGTCATAGCTTGTTAAGTCCTCCATTTAGCAGGCCAGAAAAAAACTGGAAGAAAAAACTAACAATCCGGCGTTACCTCAAACTGCGTCCGGCGTCGGCGGCTTGGTGTTGTCGGCCGAGCCTAGGGCAACGGCGATCATCTGGTTGAGTTTCGAGATCATGGTGTCCATCTTCTGCAACTCTTGATTGAAGTTCGGCCTCAGATTGTTGACGGTGCCGCCCCCGCCGATCTCCGCCAGTGAGCTTGTCGCGATAGGGGGTGGGCGTGTCCCGCCTTCGCATCGCGCTTTCTTTGTAGATCGTCCCGTTCCTCGGTGTAGAAATCTGCCGCGGTGCGGGCTTTGGACTGCCTGTCACTCTCAATCTTGCCGCTGACCTAGTCGGTCTCAGAATGCACGCTCCAGTTTTGTGTAATGCCCATGGACGGATTTGAACCGACACTTGTACGGATTTTAAGTCCGATATCTCTACCGTTGGATTACATGGGCTGAGAAAGATACCGTCAGAGGGATTGCCTCGCTCCGCGACGCCAAGCGGGATCGCTTCGCGGGTGAACGATTGCCCGCTGGCGCTGGCAGGGCTTTCGAACCCACACTGTCCCGCTTCTGAGGCAGGCGTCTCCTACCAGTTGGACTATGACGGCTTTTGGTGCTTGGAGCGGGAGTTGAACCCGCACTGTTGAGGTCCTTAACCTCATGCCTCTGCCGTTGGGCTACCCAAGCTGATGAAATGGTGCGTCAGGATGGAATCGAACCACCGGTGTTTCTAATGAGCAGGGTTACAAGCTGCCGCTCCACAACCAACAGGAGCCTCTGACGCGAAAGTAAAATGGCGGAGCATGCGGGATTGTTTCGCTTCGCGACGCCAAGCGGGATCGCTTCGCTGGTGAATGATTGCTCGTTGGCACTCGCAGGGCTTTTGAACCCGCGTTGCCGCAGAGGGCGAACCTCTGGTTAACAACCAGGTCCCTTACCGCTCGGGCAAGGCTCCGGAGAAAGGTGGTCCCCAGGGTCCGGATTGAACGGACGACGCGCGCGCCTTCAACGCGCCGCTCTACCACCGAGCTACCGGGGGATTGGAAATTGGCGGAAGCCGGAGGAATCGAACCCCATGGGTTCATCACGTCACCCGCGGTTTTCAAGACCGCTTTGCCACCATCTGGCGGCGACTTCCCGGAAATGGACGCACGGGCTGGAATCGAACCAGCGTATGCGGTTTTGCAAGCCGCCACCTGGGCCACTCGATCACCGTGCGATGTGTGTGTAAAAATGAAAGGCATGGAAAAAAGGAAATTAAGGACACAAAAAACCCCGATCGGAATGAACCGGGCGGGGTGACTCGTGAAAACCGAATGGATACCTATCAGATCACACTTCCCCGAACGCAGCTAAAGCTGAGGCAATACGAGGATAAAAGTGACAGGTGGTTTAACATCCGGGCGGAGAGTGACATTTATTCTCGTAACGTCAACATATTTGCAATCTAACAGGAAGATGGCGGATACATCAAGTGCGTTGTCCTATCCTGAACCGCACAGGAATGCCCGCGGCGCAGGAGACCGGTTCTTCTAACAGAAAGTCAAAGGGGCCCACCCGGAACCGGAAGCGTGGTGCGCGAGCATGCCGGAGCTCTCCCGGCGGTCCGCCCACGCGTCACGTGCAACCGCGGAGGAGGAAAAAGATCAGCAAAACCGGCACGGGGATGCCAATGAGCCAGAGAAGAATCCATCCCGCCTTTCCAGGCAGGTGCTTGAGACGAGCGGCGACTTTGTTAGGGTTTGTTTTCATGACGAGATTCTTCCGCAGGCGACGCGCCAGAGGTCATGAAGTGTGTAAGTTGTAGATTTTCAACAAGTCGCGCTGTGAGCGATGCCGCCCAAAGAGAGGGAAATGGAGGCAATTTGCACTGCCCGGAGGTAAGTTGCTCCAAATCAACGTGCAGAGCTCGGGCTTCGCCAAGGGTTTAGGGACAGAAAGGGGAAGGACCGGCGGCTTAAAAAAGCTTCTCAAACGGGGGGAAATGGTTAATTTAAGTGAAATTTCACCGGATGCGAATTATTTCTCTCGCGGTGAGACGATCTGCTGTCGCCGCCAACCAACCGTTCATGAAAGGAATATCCGAAAAATCGCAGCCGTCTCCGGCGGTGTCCGCGTCCTCCGTGGGCTCGGTATTCGACCGGAAGGTGGAGTGGCGGGCTGGGGCGCTGGTGTTGATCCTGCTGCTGGTGGTGGCCTGCGTGTGGCCGGCGATGCACGCGCCGCCGTTCACGGATGATATTTTCCAACTCGAGAAGTCCTCGGGGTTCAAGAAGTGGACGGACGTTTTCCAACCCGACGCGTTCTTCTTTTTCCGGCCGGTGAAGAATGCCCTGTTCATGTGGGCGGCCGCGCTGGAGGCGAACATGCTGGCCTGGCACTGGATCGGGCTGGTGGCCTATCTGGCGGCGACGCTGGGGATCTATCGGATCACCACGGTCTGCCTGGAGTCGAAGCGGGCTGCATTGCTGGCGACGGCGGTGTGGGCGTTGAGCCCGACCTGCGCGTCCACGGCGATCTGGCTGAGTTGTGCGAACATCAGCCTCGGGATCGCGCTGGGCTCGGGGATGTTTTATTGCCACGAGCGGATGATGAAGGGTGGCGGATACAAGTGGATCGCGGGCTGCGTGTTTTTTTACGCGCTGACGCTGATGTGTTATGAATCCCTCATCGCGATCCCGGGCCTGCTTTTCCTGCGGGATCTGCAACAAGGCCGGCTGAGTTTCAACAAGGCAGCGGTGATCCGCTATGGCGTTTACACGCTGGTGGCCCTCTCGTTCCTGATCGTCCGCCATGAGTTTTCAGCGAGGGACATCGCGGGGAATCAGTTCCACTCGACCTTCGCGCCGGACACGAAGGCCTGGCAACTGAGCTTGTCCGCGCCGTGGTTCCTGTGGCGGCATTTCCTGATGTGGATTTTCCCCTTCGGTACCATCGAGGTGCTGGGCAGCTTCGGCTGGTTGCGTTCGACCACCTTGGCCGGAGTCGTCTTCGCGTGGGTGTTCCTGGGACTGCTGCTGGGCCTGGCGGCGGCGACGTGGAAGCGTTTCCCGGCGTTTTCCTATGGCGTGCTGTTTTTCATCGTGGCGAGCCTGCCTGCGGGGAACTTCATTCCGAATTTCAACGGGCCGATCAACGATGCCTATCTGTCGATTCCGTCCATCGGGCTGGCGATGGCTTTCGCGGTTTTGTGCGAACGGCTGGTGGCGGAGTTTGTCGAGAGACGGCGGACGGCGGAAGCCGGAGTGCCGATGCTCGCCGGACTGGTGATCGTGTTGCTGGTCTACCGCCTGCCGGCCTGTGCGGCCTATTACTCCTATTGGGCCGGGTTGTGGAACACGCCCGCGAAAATGGTGCTGCTGATGGCCGATACCCGTCCGTTCCAATTCCACTCGAAGGGCTACGCGTCCACCTTGCTGTTCAAGGAAGGTTATGTGGATGGTGCGGAGGAGCTGGCCAAGGAGTCACTGGCGGAAGCGCCGTGGAGCGAGCAGGCGAAACTGACGCTCGCGAGGGTGGCTGACTACCGGAAGGATTACCCTGTGGCGGAAAGCCGGTATGGAGAGGTGATTTCCGCGCCGAAGGTCGCATCCAACCTCCGGTCCACCGCCTTGTCCGAACTCGCCCACATGTTGTTCACCTTGCCGGGGCGGCAGGCGGATGCGGCGGACGTTTGCCGTGAATTGCTCAACAACCCGGGTGCCGCGGGCCAGTGGAACCACGTGAAGGCGGTGCTGCTGCTGGCGAAGATCTATCAGGAGGAAGGGAAGGACGACAAGGCGCGGGCGACGCTGGTGCGCGGCCTGGAAACCCACAAGGACAGCGACGACATCCGGAAACAACTGGCGGTCCTCGGCACTCCGCAATCCTCCGGCGCCCCGAAGACCCAATGACACACCCTCCGCAGTCCACCCAACTCCACCCGCAGCCATGAGGCCCTATCCGGACAACTGGGCCGTCATCATTCCGATGGCCAATGAGGAGGTGGATTTCATCCCCTTCGTGGAGCAACTGGGCATGGCGATGGACCAGCTCGAAGGCGGAGCCGTTTACTTCGTCGTGGACAAGGCGTCGAGAGACCGGACGCTGGAGCTCTGCCGCGAGGCGGAGGCAGCGGACAAGCGGTTCCACACGGTGTGGGCACCGGAGAACCGCAACGTGGTGGACGCCTACCTGCGTGGCTTCCGCGAGGTGGTGGACCTGGGCTATGAAATCATCATCGAGATGGACGGCGGGCTGTCGCACGATCCGCGGGCCCTGTCCGCTTTCCTGCGGGCGCTGCACGAGGGGAATGATTGTGCCTTCGGCAGCCGCTACATCAATGGCGGCTCGATGGTGGACTCCAGCCTGAAGCGCCGGTTTTTCTCAAAGGGCGGGTCGATCCTCGCCCGTTACGTGCTGAACGCGCATTTCTCCGACATGACCTCCGGCTACCAGGCATTCCGCCGGGACGTGTTGGTCCGCCTGCTGGAGGTGAAGCTGCTTTCGAAGGCGCATTTCTATCAGACGGAGGTGCGCTACCTGCTGCGGCGGGAAAAGGCCATCGAGGTGCCGATCCACTATCGCGCGCCCTCGCCGAGCGTTTCGAAGAATGCCGTCCGGAATTCGCTGGCGGTGCTGGCGCATTATGCCATCCGGCGATTTACCGGCCGGGCGGCGAGCTTGGCCACCGAACCCTGCCACCATTGATCTTCTCCACCCCCTCATGTCACTGAAAACCGCTCTCGTCGTCACCAGCATCTCGGCTCCCAATCCTGTCCTGCGCTCGCTCGCTGAAGGAGCCACGGCCCATGGGTGGGATTTCATCGTGACGGGGGACACGAAGAGCCCGGCGGATTTCGCGCTGGCAGGATGCCGGTTCCTTTCGGTGACGGACCAGGAGGGATTGAAGTTCGCTTTCGCAAAACTCTGCCCGACGCGGTCCTACGCGCGGAAAAACATCGCCTACCTGGATGCCATCGCGCGGGGCGCGAAGGTGATCGTGGAAACGGACGACGACAATTTCCCCCGTGAGGCGTTCTGGCTCCCGCGCGAGCCCAAGGTGGCATGCCGGCCGGTGGCGCACGACGGCTGGGTGAACGTCTACGCATACTTCTCCGATACCTTCATCTATCCGCGCGGACTGCCGCTGGATCACGCGCGGGCCGTGCCGCCTGTTCCGGGAACAGCCGCGGAGGTGGAGTGCCCCGTGCAGCAGGGTCTGGCGGATGATAACCCGGATGTGGATGCGATCTACCGGATGCTCTTTCCGCTGCCCTTCACCTTTGACTCCGGCGTGGAGTCCGTGGCGCTGGGAGACGGGGCCTGGTGCCCTTTCAACAGCCAAAACACCACCTTCTTCGAGAAGGTCTTCCCGCTGCTTTATCTGCCGGCGCATTGCAGCTTCCGCATGACCGACATCTGGCGGGGTTTCGTGGCGCAGCGGATCCTGCATCACCTGGGCCACCCGCTGATGTTCCATGAGTGCACGGTGTGGCAAGAACGGAATGTCCATAGCCTGCACCGCGATTTCTGTGACGAGGTTTCCGGCTATGTGAACAACGACCAGATCCGGACAGCCCTCATGGGGTTGTCACTCGGCGTGGAGACGTCGATTCCACGGCTGCTTGAGCAATGCTATGAGTGCCTGATGGAAAACGGCTGGGTGGGACGCGAGGAAGAGGCGTTGGTGAAGGCGTGGCTCGCGGACCTGGCGGCGATGCCGGACTGAATGTCGAAGACGTTGGCAGTTCCAGCCCGTCCATGGCGCCGGGCCCGTCTGAAGCTTCCATACCGGGGTAAATTCCGGGGCATGGTCACCGCCTTCCGCGAGCGGGTTCCTGAGGGAATCTCAGGCGCCGTCACGGGAAGCGGCCATTTCCTTTCACGTGCCGATGGGCATGTGAAACGGAAGTTTCACCCATTCCACCTTTCCTCAACTCACCACGTAGAAGACAACTCCAATGGCGGTTGCGGCGGCGGCTACAAATGTTAGCATTTTTCCTTCCATGCGGGTAGTTTCCCAAAACACCCCCGCGGCGGCAAGCCGTAATATCAATCTAACGGAAGTATTTTCGGAACAAAACGGATAACGCGATCGCGTGATGGATGTTAGATAGGTGGAGGGGGAGGGGTTAACGCTTGTTGGTGCGAAGGATGAAAATCTAGGAGGAAATCCCGCAAACTTTTCAGGGCATTCGTGCAGACATATGGGTTCATCTATCGAGTTCATGGTGGATGGGTGAACTGTTGTTTGATCTTTCATGGGATTGGGGCCATGCAGGTGCGGAAGATGGGATTGGTGGCGTGGCATCCGAAAAGATCCACGGGGGGATGAGATATTGCGGGGGATGATGAGGAAGGGAAGTCGGACGGCGACGGCGGGGGCAAGATGCGGAAGGGGTGAGAGCCAAGGGCTCACGCGATCCTCCGGGGAAGCATGTAGGGAAAGAGTGGAGCGGGGGTAATCCTCCTGCCGACCATGCGATCCGCCCCAAAGAAAACGCCGGTCCCCACACACTGGGGCCGGCGTTTTCATGATGCGATCCGCCCCCTGAAGGAAACCTCCCCCCTTACCGGGATTTTCCTTCAGGGTTGCCCTTGCGGGCAGGCGAAACGGATAGGCATCTATCGCATTATTTGGGGTTGCTGTCCGGTAAGCGACTGTCCTACCGCCCGCAAGTTCCGCCAGTTCCCCGATAAATCAAGGGACGAAATGAACTTTTTATCCGCGAAATTTGATCCGATTTGACCCGTGTATGGTCGGGCGTTATGCATCCACTTATCTTCATGTTAGATAGATGATGGCTCGTTTTCGAGCCATTCCCGGGCATCTTCCAATTCGCTGGAAGTCAGACCGTGACCGGTTTTGATTTCATGGAATTCCACTAGAGCGCCCGCGGCGGTCATGCTTTTTGCAAGCCTTC
Source organism: uncultured Verrucomicrobiales bacterium (assembly GCA_964247045.1). Lineage (GTDB taxonomy): Bacteria > Verrucomicrobiota > Verrucomicrobiia > Verrucomicrobiales > Akkermansiaceae > Luteolibacter. The sequence continues at coordinate 30,059 of CAXTTX010000008.1, forward strand.
TGGCATTGTCGATCGGGAGGATCGGGTCGTTCAGGCCACTGGCAAGGAAGACCTTTTTTCCCGTGAGATCGGGATTT
>CAXTTX010000009.1:0-5207 GCA_964247045.1 uncultured Verrucomicrobiales bacterium
AGTCGCAACCGCCGGACTTGCGGTGCGGGTCGGTGGAGAACTCCAGCGAGGAAAAGCGGGTGCGGCTGCCGATGGCATTGGCGGCGATCTGGTCGATGGAAACGCCGGCGTAGATGTCACTGCCCGCGGTTTTCTTCACGCGCACCCCGGTGAGGAAGGTGCCATTGGCGCGGGCATGGTCACCGGCACCATCCGGTCCGGCTTCCGCGTTCTTGTGATCGAGGCCACCAATGACCTGCACGCGATGTCGCAAGGATTCCAGCGGGGAAAGGGTGCGGCCGAAGGTGAAATCCTTGCCGGTGCCGACGGGGGTCCAGTCCTTCTGGATCGCGCCGTTCGGGAAATAGAGGAAGGCCATGCGCAAGGGCGCGCCGGTGGCGGTGGTGGCAACACGGGAAGCCCCGGCCACGGTGGTGGCAGCGAGGGAGCGGCCCGACAGGGCTTCAAACGCGGGCAGGGCAATGCAGGCTCCCATTCCGCGGAGGAACGTACGGCGGCTGGTTTGGATCTTCATGGCAGTTCTCGGTGGCGCCTCTGGAAGGGCGCGGATTCGATGATTCCGTTGATGAGCGAGGAAAATTTGCCGTCGGTCTGTTTCAGGTTTTCGACCAACTGGTCCTGGGTGGTGATGTCGCAGGGCTGCGGGCCGCGGCCGAGCGCGTAGGTCATCGTCTTTTCGACCAGACAGCGGTAGTAATCGTCCCGGCGGGCAGTAACGATGAGGTGCTTGAGCTGCTTCACATCGGCAAATTGCTCGCCGGTGATCAATTTGCCAGCGGGCGAGCCGAGGTCCAGGCCGAGTTCCTTGTCGCGCCAGCGGCCCATGGCATTGAAGTTTTCCATCGCAAGGCCGAGCGGGTCCATGCGGTCGTGGCAGGACGAACAGAGCGGCGCCTCGCGGTGCAGGGCAAGTGCCTCCCGCAGGGATCGCTCGCTGCCATCGTGACCCTTTTCCGAAGCTTCCAGCGAAGGGATGTTCGGCGGTGGTGGTGGCGGCGGCGTGCCGAGGATGTTATCGAGAATGAACAGGCCGCGCTTCACCGGTGAGGTGCGGGTGGGATTGGAAGTGACCGCGAGCACGGTGCCCATGGTCAGCACACCGCCGCGGGGGCTGTCTGCCGGCAACTTCACCAGGCGCATGTCGCCGCCTTCCACACCGGGTATGCCGTAGTAATCCGCGAGCTCGTTGTTGAGGAAAGTGGAGTCGTTGTCGACCAAGGACAACACGCTGCCATCGGTGCGGAGCAGGTGGGCGAAAAGCATCTCCGCCTCCTTGCGCATGGCGCTCCGCAGGGAACCGCTGAACTCGATGCGGCGGCCGCCGTTGCTGAACTTCGCGCGGAAGGCCTCCATCTCCTTGCGCAGGGCGGCGAGTTTCACCTCGTCATGGTTCTTCTCCGCATCGTCAATCTCGCGGTTGAGGCGCTGGCGGGTTTCGAAGCGCTCGCGCATGTCCTTCTCACTGCCACTGTCGCGGGCGAGGACAACGCGGGCATCGATGCTGACGCTTTCGACATCGCGGGTCTGCAACCATTGGCCGGCGAAATTTTTGACAAACTCGGAGGAGCGGTCGCTGCTCACCATGCGGTCGATCTGCGCCTGGAGGTTCTTCCTGAGCTCGCCCTTTTCGGCGAGTTGGATAAGCGTCTCGTCCGGCATGGTGGACCAGAGGAAGTAGGACAAGCGTGAGGCGAGCGACCATTCATCGAGCAACGGATGCGCGGCGGGATCGTTCTCCGGCAGGATGTCCTCCATCCGGAAAAGGAAACGCGGCGAGGCAAGCACCGCGGTCATCGCGCGGGAAACGCCCTTTTCAAATGAGCCCCCGGGCGTTTCCATGGATTCCATGGCAATGGCGGTGAGCTTGCCGACCGTGGCATCATCCACCGGCCTACGGAAAGCGCGGGTGGTGAAGGTCCGCAGAATTTCCCCCGCATATTGGCGGCGTCCTTCGGCATCAGCGGGAACCTCCGCCCGCGGGAAGAAGCGCTCGTAGTTTTTCGGCACCGTGTTGAACTCCGGCTCCATCGGACCCACGAGCGTGACGCCCTGGAATTTCAGATCCACGTTCGGCGGGCCATCGCCCGGTATTTCGGCGGGTTTCTTGTCCTTGCCGAGCAGCGGGTTCATCACGAGACGGAGCGGAACCTGGCCCTTCGCCCATTTCACCTCGGTGACGCACTCCAGCTTCTTGCCGTCTTCCCACTTGAGCCGCTGTTTCAACTCGCTCTTGCCATCGACAAACCACTCGGCATCGGCGATGCCGGGATCGTAGGCGAAGGAACCCCGGATCGTGGCGTTGAGAACCACCCGGTAGGTGCCGGATCTCGGAATGTCCACCATGGCGGTGACATCCAGCGGGTCGTAAAGGGAAGTATAGAGTTCGGTGTAGGCACCGTCGTGACCTCCTGTGCCATTGAAATAATGCACCTCGATATCCCGCTGGGGCACCACCCGGCGCTCGAGCGGCACGGCCAAGCCGACGATGGTTTCCGCGGCCTGCATGTACTTCTCCAGCAACATCGAGGAGGTGGAAAGCACGTCGCCGATGGTGTCGAAGCCGTAGCCGGTATCGTCGGCGGGAAATTCCTCGTCGGTCCGGAAATCGATGCCCATGAGGTCGCGGACCGTGTTACGGTACTCGACGCGGTTGAGACGGCGCAGCGTGACGCGACCGGGATCGGGATGGGCAGGATCCAGCTTCAGCGCGCCGCGCTTGATCCAGCTTTCCAGCTTCACGAAATCCTCCTCTGGAATGCGCTTCTTCTTCGCGGGCGGCATGATCCCACCGCGGATGTTTTTCAGCGCGTGGACCCAGAGTTCCTTCTGGTCCATGAGGGCGGCGGTCGAGGCGAAGGTGTCGAAGCTAACCTTGCCCTTGTCCTCACCCTCGCCGTGGCACTGGAAGCAATTGTCCTCCAGGATCGGCAGGATTTCCTTCTCATACTCCGCCACGGGGTCCGGCTCCGCGGCCCGCGCCACGGCGGCGCAGCAGATCAACGCCAGGAAACCGGCGTGGACAGAAGTTGGGTAGTGGAAAGGCGAATGCATTTTGGGAGACAGCGTGAAAAGCAGCGGGAAAGCCGACTTGCGGCAGCCCACGACAACCCGCTTTACGGGCAAACCCTGCGATTTCGTGCAAACGATGCCACATTTCCCCCCGCTTGGCGAATTTACTACCCGGATCGGGACGAGGCTGAAGGAGGTTTAAATCTTTGCAACCTCCTGCTCATCCCGTATTCCAGCCTGAAACCCATCCCGATGAGCCGAATCGTTGCAACGCTGTTTCTTTTCCTGCTGGCCCTGTCTTCCGGGGCATTTGCGGCCGGCAACAACTGGATGACCGCCCTCAAGGGTACGCTGCCGCTGTCCCAGTATTCGATTCCCGGCACCCACGACTCCGGTGCGAGGACCGAGCCGCTCGGCGGGACCGCCAAATGCCAGAACCTGACCATCTCCGAGCAACTTGGGGCCGGGGTTCGTTTCCTGGACATGCGTTGCCGCCACCAGAACGATTCCTTCAATATTTACCACGGCACGATCAACCAGAACCTCACGTTCACCGCGGTCCTCAACGACGTCATCGCCTTCCTCAACACGAATCCCGGGGAAACGGTCATCATGAGCGTGAAGGAGGAGGAGTCTTCCTCGGGAACGACCCGCTCCTTCGAGGCGACCTTCGATTCCTACGTCGCGCAAAATCCCTCGAAATGGCTGCTTGGCGCCGGCATCCCGACGCTCGACGCGGCGCGCGGAAAAATCGTCCTGTTCCGCCGCTTCGGTGCCTCCGCCACCCCCAAGGGCATCGATGCCTCCAACTGGCCGGACAACACGTCCTTCAGCACCGGTGGCACCTTGCGGGTGCAGGATCATTATGTGGTTCCCGACAACGATGCGAAGTGGGGATACATCCAGGCGATCCTCAACGAGGCGCGTTACGGCGGACCTAACACCCTGTACGTGAATTTCGCCAGCGGCTACAAGAGCCTCACCTTCGGAATCCCCAGCATCACCACCGTCTCCAACAACATCAACCCGCGCCTCACCACTTTCTTCAATGCGAATCCCAGCGGGCGCTTCGGCACGATCCTGATGGACTTTGCGGATGCGGCGAAAGCCGCCCTCATTTACAACACGAACCTGCCCGCCAACCGCGCGGTCCAAACGCCTGCGTATTTCATGATCGTCAACCGCAACAGCGGCAAGGCCATGGATCTCATTTCCGGCAACTCCGGCAACGCCGCACCCGTCCGCCAATGGAGCTACGACTACGGCGGGCCGAACCAGCGCTGGGCGCTCGCTCCCACGGAGAACTCCGATCATTTCCGCCTGAGCTCCTGGGTCAGCGGAAAATGCGCCTGCATCGTGGCGGACTCCACGGCCACCGGCGCGAAACTGCATGCCTATGACTATACCGGCAACAACCCCGGCCAGCAGTTCGACCTGATCGACGCGGGCAACGGCTATTTCAAGATTCGTAATGTGAAAAGCAACCTGGTGCTCGAAATCGAAAACGCGGGAACCGGCAACGACAATCTGATCCAACAGAACACGGACAACGGTTCGGTCAACCAGCAGTGGCGCCTGCAACCGTGGGGCGACTACTTCATCCGCGCGGCCACCGGGAAATACGTTCGCATCGCGGACTCCGGCAACTCCAACGGCGATCCCATCGTCCAGGATTCCTGGGATAACAGCTTCCCTTTCATCTGGCGTTTCGAAGGCGTGACCAACGGGCATCTGAAGGCGTCCAGCCTCAACGCGCTTTCCCGCGTGATCTGCGTGCCAAATGCCAGCACCGCCAACGCCGCGAATTGCCACCTCTACGACTACAATGGCTCCAACATCGGCGACCAGAAGCTCCGGATCATCCCGAAGACCAGCGGGCTTTTCAAATTCCGCTTCGTCCACGACGAGTTGGCCTGGGACATTCCCGGCGGAAACACCGCGGACGGGACGCCGCTGCAGCAGTATCCTGACAACGCCAACGCCTGGCAGGAGTTCCAACTGGAACGTGTCGTGCTGCCGGGAAATCCGAGCGGACTGATCATTCCGCAAACTTCGGTCGATCTCGCAGAAGGCACCGTGACCCTCTCGTGGCCATCGCAAACGGGATACACCTATCAGCCATGGTGGTCGGATGACCTGGTGGTTTGGCACAAGCTGGTTTCTTCGCCTCTCACGGGCAATGGCTCGACCCTGACGGC
>CAXTTX010000009.1:5217-11145 GCA_964247045.1 uncultured Verrucomicrobiales bacterium
GATGCCGGAGAAGTGCTTCTACCGGGTTGCGATCAATCCGGTGCCGTGAGAAGCCCAAGGGCCAAGCGAGTCGGCCTTCCCGCAAGTTTTCAACCGACCGGCGCTTTCCAAATCAGCCGGACCGAATCCAGCCTGCTGTTGGCGTGGCGGATCGCGTTCTCCACATCCTGCCGCAGGCTTTCCAGCGCCGCGATCTCAGCGGGCGTGACGTGGTCATTCACCTCCGCGAGATCCCGGAGTCGGGAAATTTCCGCTTCCATCTCCTCTCCGGCACGGGCGAGGGCGGCACCGATGACGGCTTTGCCGCGGGCGGTACCCCATTCGCGAACGCGGTCGAGCATGGCGGGGAGGATGGTGCGCTTCACTTTTTCATTCCGCAGCAGGCCCGCCGGGTCACCCTTGCGCAAGGGTGGGGCGGCGAAGGCGGGGTCGTCCGAAAGATCGGCGCCGGTGTGGCTGGTCACGAGCCGCAACGGGGTCGGGGGTAGGAAGCGCTCGATGTGCAAATGGGCCGGGGCGATGCATTCGACGACGATCCAGGCTTCCAGCAGAATCGTTTTCTCGCCGGGGCTGTCCCAGACCGCGAAGGACGCGTTACCCGCTTCCGAACCGAGCGTGAGATCCAGCGCGGCGCGCACCATCGGGTGATCCCAGGTGAGGAAGCCCTCGTGTTCACGGGCCAACGCGCGGCCACGTTCGAAAGTAACGGTGATCCCCTCCGGCGGCAGCGCGGGGAAAGCATCCGATTTCAAATTGCCTGGAAGGAGGAAATAGCGGCGCTCGCCGAATTCCTCGATGTGAAGCCCGCAAAACTCGAAGAGACGGATGATGAAATCCTCGAAGTCCACACTTTCATCCCACTCGCGGATCTTGCCGGAGAGCCACGCGGCGCGTTCCGGGTCGTGCGAGCTGCGGGCGAGGAGGCGCTCCTGGCCGCGTTCAAGGCGTTCGGAAATCTCGGCGCGGCGTTGGAGGGTTTTCGCGATGAGGGCATCCGCGAGGGCGGGTTCGTCGAGGGCCTCGTCGAGGTCTTGTTCCAGTTCGCGCTGGATCTCGGCCGCCCCCGGCAGGCTGGCCCGGAAGGCATCAAGGCCTTCATTCAACCAGCGGACGCGGACCTCTTCGGCACTGCCGGGTAGCCAGGGGACGTGGATCTGGATGGTGCCCTTCTGGCCGATGCGATCCAGGCGCCCGATGCGTTGCTCTAACAAATCCCCGGCTCGGCCACGGCATCCGGCAGGTCATACAATACGAGGTGGCGGGCGAACTGGAAATTGCGACCCTCGCTGCCGATCTCCGAACAGACAAGGACTCGCGCGCCCTCCTCCTCTGCAAAGAACGCGGCATTCCGGTCGCGCTGGAGCAGAGTGAGATCCTCATGAAAAAGGGCCGCTTTCACGCCGGTGGTGTCGACGAGTTCTTCCACGAGCTGTTCCGCCGATTCCCGGGTGCGGGTGATGACGAGGATTTTTTCCTCCCCAAGGAGTTCTAACAAACCGGTCAGCCATCCGGCTTTGTCGTCCACAGCGGCAAGGCGGGGTTCACGGGTGGGGAAACCGCCGAGGCGCTTGCGGGTGTTGCGGAACATCACGCGGCCGACGCCGAAGCTGTCGAGGAGATCCTTGATGAGAAACTCCCGGGCATCCGCTTTATGATTCCTGAAATCTGATAGACGCGCTTCGAGCCGCGGGCGGCCATTCACGATTTCCTCCAAGGCGGGGCCGCCATTCTCTCCGGAAGCAAGCGCTTCGACAACGGCAGCAACTTCCTCGTAGTGCCGCGTTTCCTCACCGTAACGGGCCAGGTCCGAGTAGCGTTCCGGATCAAGCAGGCGAAGACGGGCAAAGTGCCCTTCCGGACCAAGCTGCTGCGGGGTTGCGGTGAGCAGGAGCAGCGCGGGCGTGGTTTCCGCGAGACGGCGCACGGCTTCATAAGCGGGGCCGGATGCTTCAGGTGTCCATTCGAGGTGGTGCGCCTCATCGACCACCAGCGCGTCCCAGCCCGCTTCGACGGCTTGAGCGGCGCGGCTTTCATCATTCGATAGAAATTCGATGGACGCGAGAATCCACTGGCTGTCGAGGAAGGGATTGGATCCGGGATCGCCGTACTCGATTGCCTCGCAGCGTTCCTCGTCGAAAAGGCTGAAGGAAAGCTGGAAGCGCCGCAGTAATTCCACGAACCACTGGTGCACCAGCGGCTCCGGTACGAGGATGAGCACGCGCGAGGCACGTCCGGTTAGAAGCAGCCTGTGGAGAATGAGACAGGCCTCGATGGTTTTGCCGAGTCCCACTTCATCGGCGAGCAGCACGCGGGGGCGGGAACGGTTCGCGACCTCGTCCGCGATGAAAAGCTGATGCGGGATCAGGTCCATGCGCGCGCCGGCTAGACCGCGCACGGGAGAACGGCGCATTTCCGCACGGCGGCGGAGCGCTTCGCCCCGCAGGTCGAAGTCGGCGTGGTCATCCAGCTTGGTGCCAAAGAGCCGGTCCTCCGGTTTGCTGAAACTGATGGAGTCTGATAGATCGCGCTCGTGGATCTCCCCGGCATCCGTTTGATAGATCCGCAGGCCCGCGTCCTCGCGCACGCCCTCGACCAGTCCTTGCAGACCGTCCCTGCTGGCGATGCGGTCGCCGGGAAGAAAGCGCACGCGGCGCAGGGGCGCGGTGCCGATGGCATAGACGCGTTTTTCTCCCGCCGCCGGAAAATCGATTTCCACCCGGCCGTCGCCCGACTTGCGGAGGATTCCCAGGCCCAGTTCGGGCTCGCCATCGCTCACCCAGCGCTGTCCGCGCGTCCATGTTTCCTGCTGCATGCGTGTGGGGGATACGAACCGGATCAGGCCTTGGCGAAGAGTTCCTGGCAAAGGAGGCAGCGCTTGCCGTCACAGCCGCGCGCGGTGCAATAGCTGCGGCCGTAGAAGATGATCTGGAGGTGCAGGCGGTTCCAGGAGTCGCGCGGGAAGAGCTTTTTCAAGTCGCGCTCGGTTTCCACGACGTTCTTGCCGGAGGTGAGCTTCCAGCGCGTGGCGAGGCGGTGGATATGGGTGTCCACGGGAAAGGCGGGCACCCCAAACGACTGCGACATCACCACCGAGGCGGTCTTGTGGCCGACACCGGGCAGGGCCTCCAGCGCGTCGAAATCCGCGGGGACCCTGCCGCCGTGCTGTTCCACGAGAATGCGGGACAGCCCTGAAATCGCCGCCGCCTTGCGCGGGGAAAGCCCACAAGGACGGATGATCGCCTGGATTTTCTCCACCGGGACTTTCATCATGCCGCGGGGATTGTCCGCCAGCTCGAAGAGCGCGGGCGTGACCTGGTTCACCCGCAAGTCCGTGCATTGGGCGGAAAGCAACACGGCGACCAGCAGGGTGTAGGCGTCCTTGTGATCGAGCGGGATCGGCGTCTCCGGGAAAAGTTCATCCAGGCGCCGCCTGACGTGGTCGGCGCGTTGTTGCTTGAGCATGGGCGGAGTTTTCGGGGTATTTGTGAAATTTCAAGGACGGCCTCAGAAAACGACAGCCAAGAAGGCCTTTCAGATTGGCCCCCGAGGGATTGACGCAGGCGGCTCACGCAATCACAATTCAACCACATGAGTGATTTCGTGGGCCGCATTCTCCAAAAAATTCAACGCCTCATTGAAGAGGAACGTTTTGAAGATTTGGAAACAGATGGTTTGGAAATCAAACCCGTTCCTGCGGCGGGCGGAGCATGGAAAGAAATCCATAAATCCACCAACGCGTTTCTGAACACACGCGGCGGTATTCTTTTGTTGGGAATCAAGGAAACAGGATCCGGCTCATCACGCCGATATGAATTTCCCGGCTACCGTGACGATGCGGAGCCGCAATTGAAACAACTTTACAAGCAGTTCACCGACAAGGAAGGGAAAGCAGTGGAAGTGAGTCCACCGGTTCCCCGCATGGAAATAAGGGAGTTCATGGAGGGCCGGGTCGGGATTGTCTACATTGAGGAACTTCCGGCAGACCAAAAATTCGTTTTCCTCGGTGGAGAGGCCTACCACCGCAATTTGACCGGTGATCACAAACTTTCTGAAAATGAGATCGGGGAACAGGAAGATTATAAGGAAAGCTCCTGGCAAGCCCGGGAACTACAGCCGCTCCCGAATGTTGGCGTTGAGCAACTCGGACTCGACGCCCTCAACGAGTACATCCAGCGGCTCAACCAGCCGGTAAAAATCGAGACGTTCAAGGGAAGCCTCGAAGACGCTATCCCATTCTTGAAACGAAAGTGTTTCATTCGGGAGAATAAGGCGACCATCTTGGGAGCTCTCGTTTGCGGGCTGCATGTCGAGGATATCCTTGGATTTGCCTGCCACGTCCACGGATATGTTGATGTTCCCCAACAGATCGCGCAGGACAAACGGGATATTACAGGGAACATCATTCCTATGATGGAAGGTGCTGTGAGCTACATCCTCCGGAACATCCAGGTTGGAATTTCCGCCGAGCGCGGCGGTACTCGAACGATGGAATACCCCGAAGAGTTATTGCGGGAAACCGTCAACAACGCCTTGGCGCACCGGGATTACGCGATCAACAAGCAAGTAATTATTTCTATCAAGCCCGGCGAGAGCATCACGATTCAGAATCCCGGCAAGTTCCGCGACCATCTCCTCATCGAGAAACCCGGAGATCCTGTTCCAATACGCCGGATCATTCCCGAAGCAAAGCCCCGTAACCCGAAACTTGCCGACGTTCTGCGGGTCTTCCGTAAATGGGAGGGAAAAGGAATAGGCATGGCGACACTTGTGAATCTCTGTTTGGAAAACAGGATCGATCTGCCTACCTACCGCCTACTAACCGATGAAGTGAGATTGAAACTGCAAGCGGGCACGCTAGTCGACGACTTCATGGCAAATCACCTCCAATCTTTGGATGGATACATCGCCTCAAAAACGAACGGGTTTCCTCTCACGGACGGACAGTCGGCTGTACTGGCCTATTTGATCAAGTCGGAGTGGGCAGTCGAACGGCAAGAATACTCAATTCTGCTCACTCCCGATAACAATCATTTTGAAGAACTGAGGTACCTTGAAACCTCCGGCTTGATTCACAAGCATTCACTCAGCACCTCCTTACACACGCTTTATATCCCCGACAGGGAGCTGGTCAAAACCGACTTTCGGCACGAACTCCGCGCGATTTTTGGTAATGGTCTTTCTACTTTGGACGAGGAATCAATTGCCTCGCTGAACACGGTCTACCGCCATGACCGGTTTTGCAGATCGAGAGCGGCAACAGCCAAGGCGGCGGCTAATTCCCTTTGGCATAAGCGTCATGGGACCCGGCAGGATATCAAGGAATTCGACGAACTTTACCGCCGGATACGGTATCGCTTCAATAAGCTGGAAAAGTCGGGCATGATTCTCAGATCCACCGATCGGAAGGGATTCACCCTCAACAAGGAGTATTCCGATCAGTTGCTTCTGTGATGCCCGGGGTCACCTGGCCATTTCCTGTTTTGCCCAGATGAAAAAGCGAAGCGCGCTCTTTCTCAAGCTGCCCTGCCTACCCCTTTGGAAACCTTGCTCTCGACGACCTCCACCGCAGCCGTGAACTGATTCCCGTTCGGGATCAGGCTCCGGGCGGTCTGCTCCGAAAGGTTCCGGATCGCCTCCGAGGCCAGTTCTTGGAGAGCGCACCACTGGAAGATATCGTCAGGAGGACTCTTCCAGATGGCAGAATGGCCAAAAAGGGATGGCAAGGTGTCCACCCTTGCACACATGACTCATTCACAAACTTGCATTTTCACAGCCTATGGATATCTTGCCATGCACTGTGCTCCCTGCGGTGCGATTGACGTTTTCCCTTTTCTGCCCCGTGCTCATCGTGGCGGGATGTCTCGTATCCTGTGACACGCCGCAGAAGAGGGCGCTGCGCGAATTGTCAAAAATCGGCGTGCAACCTTC
>CAXTTX010000009.1:11155-26244 GCA_964247045.1 uncultured Verrucomicrobiales bacterium
GCGGCGGTCGAAAAGCGTGACACACGCCAGGCGGGATGGCTGCTCGACGTGGGCGTCTATACCGAACAACGCGACGACAGGGGCCGGACGCCGGCGCGCGTGGCCTTGGAAAACGGCGACGTCGGGTCGGTTTTCAAACTGCTCGCCGCCAAGGCGAACGTGAATGCCACCACGCCGGACCAGGTGAGCCTGCTTGGCAAGGCGGTGGAAGGCGGCGAAACGGCGATCGTGGAAAAGCTTCTGGAAGCGGGCGCGCGTCCCGACGGCCTGATGCCGGACGGTGACAAGATCCTGCCCTGGGCAATACGCAACGGCCGGCTTTCCTTTGTCCGCGCGATGATGAAGGCGGGCGCGGATCCCCACCTGAAGGACAGCGCGGGCACCCCGCTCCTCCACGTGGCGATGGAAACGAAGCGGCGCGACCTGACGGACACTTTGATCGATCTCGGCGCGGACGCCACGGCCACGAACGCGGCGGGCGAGAGCACCGTGCAACTCGCGGTGCGGAACGGTTGGCTGGACGCGGTGCCGAAACTGGCCAAGGCCGGTGCCGATGTGGACGCTCCCGGCGTCGACGGCCTGACCCTGCTGGACCACGCGATCATCTCCGGAGACCGCGACCAGGTGGTGATGCTGTTGAAACTGGGCGCGAACCCCAACCGTCCACCCGCAGGCGGCAAGGGTGGCACCCCCTTGGAGCGGGTTTTTAATTCGGGGAACGGTGAATTTTTCGAGCTCTTCCTCGCGCACGGGGTGAAACCGGCGGAAGGAATATGGGACGCCTGGCTGTGGAAGGCCTTCGCCCGGCGTGATCTCGGCCGCGCCCGGACGCTGCTGGCCAACGGCGCCAAGGCGGACGCCACGGGACCGCAGGGTTACAATCTCGTGGAAACGGCCACACTGGCCCGCGAGGGTTCCTTCGTGAAATTGCTGACGGACTACGGCAGCCCCGAAGGAAGCGCCCTGTATTTCGCGAGTGCCAGGGGCGATCTGGACATGGCGGGCCTGCTCGTTTCCTTCGGCGTGCCGGCGAATGCGACCCGTCTTCCGACCCTGGACACGCCGCTCGGCGCGGCGATCCGGGGCAAGCATGACACGGTGGCTGCTTTCCTGCTGGAAAACGGCGCGGATCCCACGCTGCAGCTTCCCGAGGGCCAACCGATCCTTCACTGCGCCATCGCCACCGGCTGCCACCGCACGGTAAAGGGCCTGCTGGAACGCGGCGCGGATCCGAACGAGGCCTTCGTCTTGCCCATCAACCCGGCCTACCGGGCGATCGTCCGGCCAGGGGTGATGCGCTGGGTTTTGAAAAACGACCGCAATGCGACGCCGCTGATGCTGGCCGCGGACTCCGGCGTGGTGCAATCCGCGCGGGCCCTGATCCGCGCGGGCGCGAAGATGGAGGTGCGAACGAAATCGACGAGCCTCTGGCCGATCAATTTCGCCTCGCGTCGCAGCGATGTGAAGATGATGCGCCTGTTCCTGGGCCGCGATCCACAGAACGAGGAGCGCCGGATCGTCATCCGCCTGTCCGAACAGCGGGCGCGGATGTTCAACTCGCAAGGCACCGAGATCTTCACCACCAAGGTCTCCACCGGCAAGAAGGGCCACGACACGCCAACGGGTGAATACGTGATCACCAACAAATACCGCGATTGGAAGTCCACGCTCTATCATGCGAGCATGCCCTATTTCCAAAGGCTGAATTGCGGGGACTTCGGCCTGCACCAGGGCGTGGTACCGGACTATCCGGCCTCGCACGGCTGCATCCGCGTGCCGGCGGGAAACGCCGAGAAGCTCTTCACCATGACGCAGGCGGGCGACCGGGTGAACATCATTCCCTGAAATCGCCATTGCGGGAAATCGCTCTTGGCCGCCCGGACGCGCAAGGGCAGGCTACCCGGCAGTGAATGCCCGCGTGCTGATTGATGGACCCTCGGAGCTTGTCTTCGACTATGCCATACCGGCGGGAATGGACGTGCGCGCGGGCTGCCGGGTCAGGATCCCGCTGCGGCGGAAGTCCGCGACGGGCACGGTGCTTTCCACGCTTGAACCGGAGCAGGCGGACTTCGGCCTGCGCGAGCTGGAATCGCTGATCGATCCGGAGCCGCTGATCACGCCGGTGCTGCTGAAGACCGCGCAATGGATCGCGGAGTATTACGGCTCCAGCATCGAGTCGGTGATCCGGGCGGTGCTGCCGGAGGGCGTCCGGGCGGAGGAGAATTCCGCGAAAACGCGCCGCGTGGCGGTGCTGGATGGCCCGCCGGATGCGGCGGTGTTGGCGAAGCTGGAAAAGCGCGCGCCGCGGCAATACGCGATCTTTTCCCTGTTAGGAAGCGCCCCGGATTTTCGTCTGGCGGTGGCGGATCTGGGAGACGGCAATGCCGCCGCGCTGAAGGCGATGGAGAAGGCCGGTCTGCTGCGCCTGGAGGCGGAGGAGGTGCGGCGCGATCCGGATGCGGACAACCTGGAGGAGATCCTGGAGTGGAAACCCCTCGACTTGAATCCGGGACAGGCCGCGGCGCTGGAGGTGGTGATCAACGCGGTCAACCATCCGGACATCGCAAGGCCAATTCTTCTGTTAGGTGTGACGGGTTCGGGAAAAACGGAGGTTTATTTGCAAGCGGCACAACGGGCGCTGGATCTCGGCAAGACGGTGCTGGTGCTGGTGCCGGAAATTTCGCTGACCCCGCAAACGGTGCGCAGGTTCAAGGCACGCTTCGCGGCAATGCAGGACCAGGTGGCGGTGCTGCACTCGAATCTTTCGCAGGGCGAGCGTTTCGACGAGTGGCACCGCATCCGCAAGGGCAAGGCGCGCATCGTCATCGGTGCGCGTTCGGCGGTCTTCGCTCCCCTCCCCGATCTCGGCCTCATCCTCGTGGATGAGGAGCACGAGAACACCTACAAGCAGGAGAGCGTGCCGCGGTACCATGGGCGCGATGTGGCGGTCCTGCGCGCGGCCTTTGAGCCCTGCGCGGTGGTGCTCGGCTCGGCAACGCCTTCGCTGGAATCGTGGCATAACACGGAAACGGGCAAGTACAGCTTGCTCCGCCTGAATGAGCGCGCGGACGGGCAATCACTGCCGCTGGTGCGCGTGGTGGACATGCGGCTGGAGGCGACGAAGCACAAGGGCGGACCGGCGATTCTATCCGACAAACTGCGGACCGCGCTGGAGCAACGGTTGGAAAAAGGCGAACAATCGATCCTGTTTCTCAACCGCCGCGGCTTCGCGCGCTCGCTGCAATGCACTGCCTGCGGGCATGCCTGCCAGTGCCCGCATTGCGCGGTGGCGCTGACCTATCATCGCACGGACGAGCGGCTCGTTTGCCACGTTTGTGGCTATCAATCCATCGTGCCGCGCAAGTGCCCGGAGTGCCGTGATCCGGGAATCCTGTTACAGGGCTACGGGACGCAGAAGGTGGAGGAGGTGCTGGCAAAGGTGCTGCCGCAGGCGAAGTTCGCGCGCATCGACGCGGATGCGATGCGGCGGAAGAACGCGCTCCGTGACACGCTGGCGGCCTTCAAGGCCCACAAGACAGACATCCTGATTGGTACGCAGATGATCGCGAAGGGACTGCATTTCCCGAACGTGACTTTGGTGGGGATTCTCAATGCGGACATCGGCCTGCACGTACCGGATTTCCGGGCGGGCGAGCGCACCTTCCAGTTGATCACGCAGGTCGCTGGAAGGGCGGGGCGTGGGGAACTGGAGGGGGAAGTGATCGTGCAGACCTTCACGCCGCATTCGCCCTCGATCCAATTCGCGCGGAAGCATGATTTCGACGGATTCTCGGAACAGGAGATGGAGTTCCGGCGGCAATTTTCATTTCCACCATACTCGCATTGCGCGGTGCTGGGATCCCGTTCGACGCATGAGCGGAGGGCGGAGTTCACGCTGGAAACCCTGCACCGCCGGCTGGCGGAGGATTTGCCGGACGGAGTAACGCTGGGAGAGGTTTTACCGTCGCCGCTGATCCGGTCACACGGGCAGTTCCGCTTCCAGATCACGCTGCGCTCGCTCCGGGCGAGGCCGCTGACCCGGCATGTTCAGCAGGTGCTGTCTAAGACCACACTTCCGGAAGACGTGACGGTGGTCTTCGACATGGACGCCGCCAATTTTTCGTAGGGAGGAGGTGCAAATAAGGGGGCGAGGACTGATTGCTCCGGATAGGAGATAGGTGCCTTGGCCCGGTCGTCGTGCCATGAATGGCTGGGATTATTCCGGAAAGTAGGTCACTCGGAATTCCGGATTTCATTTGACTGACTCGGCGTTCCGATACAATTTGTGTTGGTTGCGAATCATCAAGGAGCAGTTTCTCAAGGACGCGGTGGCACCGGCTTCAAAGGCAGGAAAATGGCTCGAAACCTGGCGTCAGGCGGTTCGCGCCGCCGGATGGAGAAACATCGGAGATGTTCGAAAAACCTACCCCTCTGCCGACCCCGTGAAGGTTGAGAGTGGACGAAGTATCACGGTTTTTAACGTTTGCGGCAACGACTACGGTTGATCGTGGCGATCCATTACGACAAACAGCGGGTTTACACCCTGCGGCTCCTCACACACGCCGATTACGACAAGAACAAGTGGAAGAAGGAACCATGAAAGCGAAACAATCCCATAACTTCAGCGCGATGCCCACGGACTACGCCGGCCTTTGCCGCGTGTTCCTCCCGCGCCCGATCCACGACAAGGTGAATTACGAGAACACCGTGGAAATCGCCGATGTGTTCGTCGGTTTCGAGGACCGCATGACCGCTGATCAGAATGATTATTTCGAACTGCTTTGCGATCTGATCGAAAAGCGCGAAAAGAAAACCGTGCGCCATCCCAAGCTCGGGGCCCTCGCGCTTTTGAAGCATCTCGTCAAGGAGCATGGACTGGCCGGAGCGGAACTCTCACGAATTCTCGGCAAGTCGTCTTCGCTCGGGCAGATGATCCTCCGGGGGGAACGGAAAATCACCGCCGATCACGCGGTGATCCTGGGCAAACATTTCGGGCTTCGTCCCGATGCCTTCCTCGGCTGAAAGGATGCCCGGTGCTTGGATCGCGAATGAGCGCAGGGCGGAGTTCACCTTGGCTGTCGCGTTAATTCGGGAAGACCACTTTCTCGTTCTCAGGAGATCCGTCCGGCACCTTGTCGCCGATGTCCTTGCTGGTGACGAAAAGCATGAGGGAGATGAGGGCCAGCGCGCAGGCGGTCTGGAGGATTTCCAAAGGCTTGGCCTTGACGGGTCGTCCGAAAATCTTCTCCAGGATGGCAAGCGTGATGTGGCCGCCATCGAGCACCGGAAAGGGCATCATGTTGAGGACGGCGAGGTTCACGTTGAAAAGGACCATGAAGGCGAGCACCCGCCGCCAGCCATCGTCCATTTGAAGGAGGTCATACTGCAGGCTGAAGATCCCCACCGGGCCGCTGAGATGGCCCACGCCGATGCTGGAATCCGGAGCGATGACACTGGTGATGGTGCTCCACATGGTGCGGAGGGTCTCCGAAACCTGCTCGAAGGGCCCGGGATGAACGATGGACTCGTTCTTGTAAGGCTGTTCATTGAAGCCGAGGCCGAGCATCGGGCCCTTGCCCGCAGGGGAAAGCGGTACCACCGGGGTCGCCGTGAGCTTGAGCAACTGGTCCTTGCGCTTCACCTCGAACTCGATGGGCTTGGAATTGTTTTCCTTGATGAATGCCAAGGCGAGGGCGCTGTCCTTGAAGGGCTGGCCGTTGATGGAGATGATGGAGTCTCCGCGGCGGAATCCGGCCTTCTCCGCCGGACTGCCCGAGGAGACATCTGAAATCTCGATGTGGTCCAGTACCGGGCCGATGCCAACTTGGCGGAGGCCGGAACGCTGGTACCATTTGGTCGTCGCCGTCTTGAACTCGGATGTCAGCGTGATCGGCGTGGTGACGCCGGGGCGCTCGATCACGAACTCGATCTTGTCGCCTTTGCTGAGGACGATGCTTTCGAAAATGCTGTCCAGCGTGCCGGCATAGCCGCGGACGGGATTGCCGTTGATGGAGATGATCTTGTCACCGGCCTTGATGCCGGCCTTTTCAGCGGGGCTGTTTTCAACGACCTCGCCAATGACCTGGCTGGGAATGAAATCCTTCGGCTTGCCGACGCCCCAGACGACCACCGCGGAGAGCAGCGCGAGAAGCATCGAGAAGAGCGGTCCCGCGAAAGCGACGATGATCTTGTCCAGTGGGGTGATCGGCGGCAGGGGCGGCCCGTCCGCTTTTCCGCCTTCCAGGGTTTCCATCGGCGCCATCTGTGGCAGGGCAACGAAACCGCCGGCCGGAATCCAGCCGAGTCCATATTGGACCCCATTGACTTCCTTTTTCCAGATCGGCTTCCCGAACCATATCTGGAAACGGTCGATACGCAAACCGCGCCATTTTGCCGCCAGGAAGTGGCCGAGTTCGTGGACGAAAATGATGATATTGAAAATCGTCAGGACGACGAGGATCAGCAGGATCACCTTGAGGGCGGTCGTAAGTACAAGCATGACTGAGAAGGAGGGAGAACCTCCGGAAATTTAGCGAAACCGGACCTTCCGGCAAGTTCATTTAATTTTCCAAAAATTCACCGCAGGCTGACCGGACGGTCCAAAATTTCGCGCATGATGATGGCCCTTCGGAGGTCTGGCCGGCTCTTCATCTGCGTCCGCAGGGTCTGCGGCTGGTGGAAAGGCTTGGCCTTGTTCTTCCCGGCGACGCGGGCCCGGGTGGCGGCAGCCCCCCCGCTGGTGGTGGCCTTCGTTTCGCGGATCTGCAGGAGCCGGGCGGCGAGTTCCTGCTGGTGCTTCAACTGCGCGGCGGCCTCCGCCTGGGAAGCAGCCAGGGCGGCTGCCGCGACGGCATCTCCACGGCGAACCGGAATGTGGGTCCGGCCGACACCTCCGGCGAGTGGCGGCGGCGCCGGCTGTTGTGGAGGCAAAGGCGGCGGGGCACCCGGGATCCGTTTGCGATAGCTGTCGTCCTGATCGAGCGGCACGGGTTCGCGCGGTTCCCAATCGGAAGCTTGTTCCTCCAGCCGTTTCTTCTTCGCCTCCCAATAGCTTTTCAGCATCGACCCGAGGGCGAAGATGACGAGGAAGAAGATCTGGGGATGGTCGAATAGCCAGTCCATGGAAGGTCAGGGTTGCCGGGTTTGAAATCAGGTGCCTTCGGGCCTGGAAATGGTGGTGCGCATCTGGGTGTCCGCTTTCACGTTCTCCATCTTGTAATAGTCCATCACGCCGAGGTGGCCGCTCCGGAAGGCCTCCGCCATGGCCAGCGGCACCTGGGCCTCCGCCTCGACGACTTTCGCCTTCATCTCCGCCACGCGGGCGACCATTTCCTGCTCGAGCGCGACTGCGGCCGCGCGGCGGATTTCCGCTTGGGCCTGGGCCATGTTCTTGTTCGCCTCCGCCTGCGCTTCCTGGAGCTGCGCACCCACGTTCTCACCCACATCCACGTCCGCGATGTCGATCGAAAGAATCTCGAACGCCGTCCCGACATCCAGACCGCGGTGGAGCACGGTCTTCGAAATGCTGTCCGGCGACTCAAGCACGGTCTTGTAACTCTCCGCCATACCGATGGTGGTGACGATGCCCTCGCCGACGCGGGCGATGATGGTTTCCTCCTTCGCGCCACCAACGAAGCGGTCGAGGTTGGTGCGGACGGTCACCCGCGCGCGGACCTTCACCTGGATGCCGTCCTTGGCCACGCCATCGATGGTCGTGCGGCCGGAAGCGGGATTCGGGCAGTCGATCACCTTGGGGTCAACGGACGTGCGAACAGCCTCGACGACGCTTTTTCCGGAGCCCTTGGTCGCGAGGTCGATCGCGCAGGTGCGGTTCCAATCCAGTTCGATGCCGGCCTTCTGGGCCGCGATCAGCGCCTGGATGGACGGGATGACATTTCCGCCCGCGAGGAAGTGCGCCTCCATGTCGTTGATCGGGATCTCGATGCCCGCCTTCTTCGCGGTGATGCGGGCGTCCACGACCATGCCATAGGGCACCTGCCGGAGGCGCATGGCGACGAGATCGGTGAAACCGACGTAGGCGCCCGCCAGCCACGCCCGCAACCAGACGCTGAAGAAGGAAAGGATGATGCCCAGGAAAAGAAGCCCCGCGATGAGGACAACAACCAGGATGATGGTGGTATAGGGAATGACTGACAACATGGCTTCTGTTAGTTTGGTTTCAGGGTGACAATGAGACGGAAATTGTCCGCCCCGATGATCTCAAGAGGAGCGCCCGCCGGTACTTGCCCGGACTGGCAAAAGGCTTCGTAACGCTCGCCCTCCACATCGACGTAGCCGCTGGGCGACAGCATCGTGAGGGCTTCGGCGGACTTGCCGACAAGCTCGAGCGCGGTCGCATCGAAGGCGGCGGAAACACCGGTGACCTCGCTGGTGAGAAAGGCCCGGCGGCCGATGCGGGTCCGCGGCAGGAGATAGAGTTCCAGGAAAACCACCAGCCCGCCAAGGCCCAGCGCCGCCAAGAGGGAAAGGATCCCGCCGCCGGTCCCGTACTCGTTGAAGGCGAAGACCGATCCCGCGAGCATGCAAAGCACGCCCAACGCGCCGAGGATGCCACCCGGAACGAGGACCTCCACGACCAGGAAGAGGATACCGATGGAAAACAACAGGAAAAGCAATGTCATGACAGGATCTCCACGGTGAGGCCGAATTCTCCAAGGCCGGTGACTTTCACCGGAGTACCCGCATCGGCATGGCCCAGCGCGAGCCGTGCCTCGTAACGCCTGCCGCCGATTTCAACCTGGCCACTGGGGAAAAGCGCCGTCGTGGCGACACCGGTTTCACCCACCAGATCCGTGCGTGAACTTCCCCCACCGGCAAGGGCGATGACAGGAGATGGCTCGCCACCCACCGCCGCATTCAGGACCATGCGTTTCCACGGCCCGGCATCCGGGAGGTATCTCAAAATCGCGAGGAAGAAGACCACCGCCAAAGCAATCCCACCCATGACACTCGCCAATGGACGCAGGAAAACCTCTCCGGAAAACGCAACCGGTTGGCTCGGCCATAGGTCCGCCATGGACCAGACAAGCGAGCCGAGCATGAGCGTGACCCCGGCGATCGCCAGCACGAAGGTGCCTGGCAAAACAAAGATTTCCGCGGCGAGAAGCACGACACCTAACAGGAAAAACAGCGCCGGTTCATGACCGGAGAGTCCGGCGACATACTGGCCGGCAAAAACTATACCCACCAGGATCAACCCGGTGATGCCGAAGATTCCGAAGCCCGGTGTCTTGAACTCCACCACCAGGGCGAGCATGCCCAGTCCTAACAGGATCGGCGTGATCGCGGTGATGTACTGCGCGAGCTTTTCCGACCAGGTGATTTCCAGGCGCTGCACCGTGTAGTTGCCACGGCCATGGATTTCATCGAGCAGCGCATCTAGGCTCTCCGACACACCGGAGCCTAACAAGGGCTTGGGCGGATCACCATACAGGGCCATCGCCTCCGTCGAGGTCAGCGAAAGCAACTCACCCTTCGGCTTGATGACCTTGTCGCCGATCTTGAACTCCGCATCGGAGTCGATCATCGCGGAAATGACGTCGCCCCGATACCCCTTGCCCTCGGTGAGGGAACGAATCCTCGCCTTCAGATAGCTGACGATCTTCTGGTGCATGGTCGCGCCGATGTCACCGCCATCCGAATTCACCGGGGCGGCCGCGCCGATCACCGCGCCGGGCGCGAAGTGGATTTCATCCGTGCCCGCGGCAATGAAAGCTCCTGCGGAAACCGCCTCCCGATTCACATAGGTGATGGTCTTGCCCGGAAACTTCTCGAGCGCCTTCAGGATCTCGAAAGTGACATCCAGCCTGCCGCCGGGCGTGTCCATGTCGAGGACAACGGTGTCGACTTTTTGCTCGATGGCTTCCTTGAGGCCGCGGCGGAGAATGAAGAGTTCCGGCGGTGCGATCTCCGAGCGAACCGGAATGACCACCACTTTTGCCGGCTTCATCGGGGCCTCGGCCGCTGAAGCGGGCACGAGGGATCCGATGGCGAGTGCCGCCATGATGAATCTCCGAAAGGCCTGTTTCACGTCTCCAACATGGCGGCACGGAAATCGACAAGCAAGCTCCCGGTCGTTGGAAGATCCGGGATATTTTCCAATCCGTTGCTACTTCCCTACTTCTGATGCTGGCCGAGCATCCACTGGATGACCGCGGGATCATCGTAGGTCTGCGTCCACGAGTCGTGTTGCACACCCGGGTAATAGGTGGCCTTCGGCTTTCCACCCGCATCTTCAAGCGCCTTCACGATATCACGCGTGGCCGATACGGGGACGACGGGATCGGCCTCGCCGTGAAAAGCCCAGATCGGGACATCCTCGTATTTTTTCGCCAGCGACAGATCACCGCCGCCGCAGATCGGAATGGCCGCGGCGATTTTCCGCGGAATACGGCCGAGGATATCCCAGGTGGCGAAACCTCCCATCGAAATGCCGGTCACATAGAAACGCTTGGGATCGATGGGTTGCTTCCCCTGGGTCTCCTCGACAAGGGCCAGCACCGCTTCGATCAGCGCGTTCGGCTTATCTCCTTCGGTCAGACGCGTTTTTGCCTCGTTGATGGGCGACCAATAGCGGCCATCCGGACATTGGGGCGCGATGAGAAAAACCGGTTGCCCGGCTTTCTTCGCGCCCTCGATGATCGGACCGATGCCATGCTTGAGATGCGCGGTGTTGTCGGTCCCGCGCTCGCCCGCCCCGTGCATGAAAAGCACGAGCGGATAGGTCTTGCCCGGCTCGAGGGTTTCCGGGGCGCTCCAACGGTATCTAACAACAGTGCCGTCCTTTGCGGTCCACTCGTGGGCCTCGGGCTCGGCACCCGATGAGAAAAGGCATCCGAAAACGGACGCGGCGAGGATTCCCATGGGCGCTTTCATGAACCGGGAAGGAGTTGGGTTTTTCGGTCGCGGTGGACGATCAAGCAGGACGATTGCCGCCCGTGCGGATCGTCTCGAAGGTACCCTCGATGAGGTTCTTCCCTTGTTCGCCAAGGCTATGGTAGATGGTGCTCATGGTCTGGACAACACTGGCCGCAGGACCGGCGAAGGTGAACTCGCAGTTGGTCACTTCGCATTGGTTGAGGGCGAAGGCGCCGTAGCCAAGCACGACAAAGCGGCAGTTGGTGAAGGTGCAGGCCTCATACTCGTGGAAATCGAGGACGACTTCTTCATTCGTGAAAGTGTTCTTGGAAATTTTCATGGGATTGGATCGATGGGTATTTGGAGTTGGGGTATTTGGAAATTCGGGTTTCTTGGGTTTTCCCGCAATCGGCGGGAAGGCGAGTTAATCGTGGCCCCGGGGCGGGTGCAATCCCGATAAATCAGGCCGGGCGGCTGTCGAGCTGGAAAACCTGGCCGGACGTAAGTGGCAAATGGTCGTGGAGATGACGGATGAAACCCCCTACCGCGGAAACCGTGTTGAAGCCTGGCAGGGCATGGTCGGCGAGAATCTCCAATTTGCGCTGTGGAGAGACAGAAGAGGTCATCCGGGTTTCCAGGAAACCGGGCAGGATCGTGTTCACGCGGATTCCATCACGGCCGTGGGTTTTCGCCAGTGACGAGGCGAGCCCTAACACCGCTGCCTTGGCCGTGGCATAGGCCGCTTGCCCGGCGGGCGGATGAATGGCCGAACGGCTGGAAATGAAAATGATGTGGCCGGAACCACGGTCGATCATGCCGGGAAGGACCTCCTCCACGCAACGGGCCGCACCACGGTAATTCACGTCGAGAACATGATCCCAATCTTCCGTGGTGCTGGAGGCGAGGAGATGGTCGCGGGTGACGCCGGCGTTGCAGACGAGAAGATCGGTTTGCAGATCTGCGAAATAATAACGGACGGAAAGGTCACGGGTGACATCCAGCTCGTCACGTCCCGGGGTGTGGATTTCCCAAACGGGGCCGACGAAGGCATCGCGGATCGCTCCGGCCAGAGTGCCGTGGCCGCCGGTGATCACGAGGTGGGACATGGAAGGGTGGAAACCAGACGCTAGGGACAAGAATCAAGGCGACAGGAAAGAGGTGAAGTCCGCTGGGTGGCCGCGTTCAAGAAGAACCCCGGAATTGCATGGGAATAACCTCTGAATGATTGGGCGGAACCGCTTGGCCCGGTGCCCTTGAAGGAGGTTCCTCGGAAACCATGCAGCTTGGTCCCCATGTTGTTCTTCCTGTGGAACGCCTTTGGTAGAGGTGAGGAACGCGGCTTTGGAGAGGTTGTTCGCACTATGAAGAAGAAGATCTTATAGGTTCAAAAAATAAGAATTCATCAGAGGGAATGCAATCCGGCGCGGTGTTCGTTGGTGGAAAAGGAAAGGTCCCTTGAGCCGGTGCGACCAAGGGACCTTCATGGAGAGACAGGTGCTTTGCGGGGCTCAGAGCAGCATCAGGGCGGGCTGCTCGATGAGTTTCTTGACCTCTGCCAGGAAAGCCGCCCCGACGGCTCCATCGACCACACGGTGGTCACAGGAGAGGCCGAGGTTCATGCGCAGGCCGGGAACGATCTGGCCGTTCTTGACCACGGGCTTTTCGATCGCGGCACCCACGGAGAGGATTGCGGCCTGGGGTGGGTTGACGATGGCATCGAAGGACTCGATTCCCCAGGCACCGAGGTTGGAAACGGTGATGGTGCCGCCGTCGAATTCGTCCGGCTTGAGTTTCTTGTCCTTGGCGCGGACGGCGAAGTCTTTCACCGCGCGGGAAATGGCCAGGAGGGATTTGGTTTCCGCCTGCTTGATGACCGGGGTGACGAGACCGTCTTCCACGGCGATGGCGACAGTCAATCCGACATGCTTGAATTTCACGATGTGGTCGCCTGCGAAGGAAGCGTTCACGGCGGGAACGGCTTCCGCGGCGTTGATCACGGCCTTGAGGATGAAATCGTTGACGGAGTATTTGTTGCCGTGGGTTTTCTCCGCCTGGTCGTTGACCTGCTGGCGGAGGGCCATCAGCGGTGCCGCATCGACTTCCACGTGGAGGTAGAAGTGCGGGATGGTGACCTTGGAAGTGAGAAGGCGGGAGGCGATGATCTTCCGCATGGAGCTGAGCTCGATTCGTTCGTCGCCCTCCTTCGCCACCGGGACAATGGCTTGGGCCGCCGGCGCGGGTGCCGCTGTCGAAGCCAGTGCACCGACTGCTTTGGATTTCGCGGCGGCGGCGAGGCCTGCTGCGGCGGAAGCGTCGGCGGACTTCGCGGGAGCTGCTCCACCCTTGGGAGCGGAGAGAACGTCGTCCTTCACGATGCGGCCGCCGGGGCCGGAACCGGAGACACCCGAGAGATCGACTCCGCTTTCCGCGGCGATCTTGCGGGCGAGGGGCGAGGCCTTCACGCGCTCACCCTCGGCAGCAGGTGCCGGGGATGCCGCGGGTGCGGCAGTAGGAGTGGAAGTTGGGGCGGGTGCGGAGGCGGCAGGTGCCGCGGCTTCCTGGGGTTTCGCGGCGGGAGCGGCACCGGAGTCCCCATCCAGAACGGCAAGGACGCCGCCGATGACGGCTTTCTCGCCTTCCTTCACCAGGATCTCGGTGAGGGTTCCCTCATCGAAAGCTTCCATTTCCATGGTGGCCTTGTCGGTTTCGACTTCGGCGAGGATATCGCCGATCTCGACTTGGTCGCCGACCTGCTTGTGCCATTTGATCAGGGTTCCCTCGGTCATGGTGTCCGAGAGTTTTGGCATTTCGATGTTCACAGACATGATGTTGGAAAAAGGGAGTGGAGTCGGGTGGAGAATGGTGCAACGGCGGGGCATTTCCAGCCCTTTTTCACCGGGTTCTTCCGCGATAGATTCCGGGCACGAAAAAGCGCGGGGGAGATGAGGTCTCCGCCGCGCTCTTAGGGAATTAGGAAAATTTCAGGGGCCTGTGATATCGGCTCAGGGAGCGATTTGCTTCATCGTCGGGATCAGGCCGATGTTCGGGCTGCCGACGGAACCTTGGGCGCTGGCCATCTTGATGGTGTACTCGGAAGTGCTGCCGCAGCAATCCTTCTTCGGGCAGTAGTAGCGCGAGCACTGGCCGCAGGGGATGCGGACCTTCTTGGTCACCGTCTTGTAGCGCGGAACCTTCTTCTCGACGGTTTGCATCATGCCGCTCTTGCTGTCTCCGACCCAGACTTCCTCGCTGACGACGTCATAGCGGCAGGTCTTCACCTGGCGGCTTTCGGTCGTGTAGCCGGCGTTTCCGGTGGGCACGCCGAACATCGAGCAGCAGGAGGAAAAGCCGAGGGAAACGGCAATCAGCGAAACGAGAAGGAAGAGGTTTTTCATGTGAGGTAGCTTTTTTGGGATGGAGAGGGAAGGGATGGTTTTTACATGCAGCAGCAGGAGCTCAGGGTGAGAGCAACAGCGGCAGCCGCAAGGATGGTTGATAGACGAAGGAACATATTCAGGATGCTAGAACGGAGCGTGATGTTGGCAAACAAAAAAGGAGCGATGGAAGGCGGCAAGGCGAGCAAGCATGCGGCAGAATGGAATGACACGAATGTCCCTCGTCCTCAGGCCATGGAGAGCACCTTCTCCACGATCCGGCGCGGATTCGGAAGTTGCTCGTTTTCAATGTGTTTCGAGTAAATCGCCGGGGCATCGAGGGTCGTGACCCGCTTGATCGGCGCGTCGAGGTAATCGAAGGCGTGTTCCTGGATGAGATGGGAAACCATCGCGGAGACGCCGCCGAAGCCTTTCGATTCATCCACGAGCACGACGCGGTTGGTCTTCATCACCGTCTTGAGAATGGCGTCCTGGTCGAGCGGGCGGATGGAACGGAGGTCGAGGACTTCGGCGTTGATGCCGTGCTCGCTCTGCAGGGTTTCCGCGGCGGCGAGCGCCTGGATGACGGAACGGCCGTGGGCAATGATGGAGATATCCGAACCCTCGCGCTTGATGTCGGCCAGGCCGAGCGGCACGACGTGGTCGCCGTCGGCGGGATCGGGAACCTCGCCGGTCATCCCGTAGAGCAGCGTGTTCTCCATGACGTAGACCGGGTCGTTGTCACGGATGGCCGCCTTGATGAGGCCCTTGGCATCGGACGGGGTGGCAGGTGCGCAAACCTTGAGTCCGGGGAACGCGGCGAAGAGACCTTCCGGG
>CAXTTX010000009.1:26254-30090 GCA_964247045.1 uncultured Verrucomicrobiales bacterium
GCCGACACCGGTGCCACCGTTGGCCGGACCGCGGACGACGATCGGGCAGTTCGCCAGGCCGCCGGACATGTAGCGGACACAGGCGGCGTTGTTGACGAGTTGGTCGAAGGCGACCGAATGGAAGGACCAGAACATCAGCTCCATCACCGGGCGGACACCGAGCATGGAGGCGCCGATGCCCATGCCGATGAAGCCGGCCTCGGAGATCGGGGTATCGACGACGCGCTTGTCGCCCCATTTCTTCCAGAGGCCTTCGGTGACCTTGTAGGCACCGTTGTATTGGGCGACTTCCTCGCCCATGATGACGACGTTGGGATCGCGGGCGAGTTCTTCATCGAGACCTTCGCGGAGGGCTTCACGGTAGGTGAGAGTGCGTGACATTGAAAAAAGCGGCTGGAGAAATGGATTTGCGGAGGAGTTCGTTAGATTCCGTTAGGAAATCAGTCGTTGAAGAAGTGGCGGCCGATCTTCGAGGCGGGCGTGTTGTTGTCGGTTTCCCAGTAAACATCCGTCATGACATCCTCGATGGTGGGCGCGGGTGATTCCTCGGCGAATTTGACGGCCTCCCGGGCCTCGGCGGTGGCGGCCTTCTTGATAACGTCCGCGGCTTCCTCGGTGAGCACACCCTCGTTGACGAGACGGCGGCGGAACACGGCGATGGGGTCGTGGTTCTGCTTGTAGTTTTCGATTTCCTCGGGAGTGCGGTAGCCCCCCTTGTGGCTGGAGTCGGCGACGCTGTGGCCGTAGTAACGGTAGGTGTCGATTTCCAAAACGGTCGGACGGCTTTGGACGTGGGCGCGCTCGATGGCGATCTGCGTTTTGGCGCGGACCTCGTAGATGTCCGATCCATTGACCACGTCCCATTCGATGTCGTAGCCCTCGGCCCGCTGGGCGAGGCAACCGCGGTAGGACGAGGAGCGCTTCTGGGAAGTGCCCATCGAGTAACCGTTGTTCTCGATGATGTAGACGACTGGGATCTCAAAGAGTGCGGCGATGTTGAGCGATTCGTGGAAGGCCCCTTGGTTGACCGCCCCGTCGCCGAGATAACAGAGGCAGCAGCCTTTCTTGCCGAGGTATTTCACCCCGTAGGCGAGGCCGAGGCCGAGCGGGGTTTGGCCGCCGACGATGCCATGGCCACCCCAGTAATTCTTGTCCGGTGCGAAGTAGTGCATCGAGCCGCCCTTGCCCTTCGAGCAGCCGGTTTGCTTGCCGTAGTTTTCCGCCATGCATTCGTTCATGTTCATGCCGGACGCGAGGGCGTGGCCATGGTTCCGGTAGGCGGTGATGACGTGATCATCGTCCCCGCAGAGGGAGATGGTGCCGACCGCCACCGATTCCTGGCCAATGTAAAGGTGAAGGAAGCCAGCCATTTTGCCTGCCGTGTAATACTGCAACGAAGTGGACTCGAAAGCGCGGATCCGCACCATCTGGGTGTAGAGGTCGATCTTCTGCTCGGCGCTGAGCGCTTGGTTGACGGGCGATTGGGCGAAATCGAGGCTGGTGGCGCTGGTCATGGATTTGAGAAAGGGAGGCGGGGGCGAGGTGATGGGGAGAGGGTGGTCCCGGCTTACTTGGTGGAGAGGACAGGTTTCGACACGCGCGTTTCGAACTGCGGCAAACGGAGCTGGGCTCCGGCGAAGACGGCGGTGAAAAGCAAGTTCGCCGCGGCGAGGTTGCGGAGGAAGATCCAGGAGGGGATGGTCGAACCGGCGGGACCGGTCCAGAGGGATTGCCAGAGGCCGGTCAGCGACTTCTCATACATCGGGTCGCCGAGCCAGGCGGCCCCGTTGGTGATCAGGTGGAAGGCGACAGCGGCGGCGACGGAGCCCGCAAGGAGGACTGGGAAGCGGGAATTGGCGAAAGCCATTCCGATGAAAAAGGTGGCAACCAAGGCAACAAGGGTGGTGGCGAAGATGGCCGGATCCGAAACCGGGCCAATACCAAAGGGGTAGGTGACTGCCCAAATTCCCGCCGAGTAGGCCAGACCCTTCAAGCCGGGGGCAAGGAGCGCGCCGCAGAAGAAGAGGGCCGCGAGCGGTTGGAAGTTGGGGAAGGACTCCGGGAGAACGCTTCCCATGACGCGGAACGCGATAAGCAGGACCGCGATGAGGCAGAGTGGGAGGTAGCGGTTCATGACGGCCGGAGAATTGTGGATTTTTCGGGGCGCGGCTAGAGCAAAATTTTACCGGGCCAAAGGTTTTTTCGTTCATCTTGGGCACGTTGGAAGCTAAGGGTGAGGGATGGATCCAAACGACTTGGTGGAGCTGGCATGGAAAGCACGGGAAGCAGCTTACGCCCCCTATTCGAACTTCGCGGTGGGGGCGGCCCTCTTGGCGGAGGACGGCCGGGTGTTCCAAGGCTGCAACGTGGAGAACATTTCCTACGGCCTGACCAACTGTGCCGAGCGCGTGGCGATAGGCGCGGCCGTGGCCGCCGGCGTCCGGAAGTTCGCGGCCGTGGCCGTGGTGGCAGACACCGGCGTACCGATCTCCCCCTGCGGTGCCTGCCGCCAAGTGCTCGCGGAGTTCGGCGTGCCGAAGATCATCTTGTCCAACCGCGGCGAAAGCATGGAGTTCACCTTGGAGGAGCTGCTCCCCCGCGCCTCATCCGGCATTCTCGACCGTCCCGAGTGAGAGGTTTGTTCCACGTGGAACAAAAAATGGAGCGCGGAATTCATTCCGCCCCATCGTCCCCGGTCTTTCTCACCGGGAGCGCGGAATTTATTCCGCCCATCATCCCCAGTTCCACCGGAGCGCGGAAATTCATTCCGCCCCCGTCATCCACAGCCTCTTCTACCGAAGCGTAGATGGACGGCCACTCTCACCCCAATCTGCCTTCAAAATTCATTCCGCCCCAGCGCACCCAGGGGTCAAACGGTGATGCAAAGACGCATTCGAACCCGCATCCGCCTCATACCCTCGGGGAGGATCCCCGCCCATCCGCCCTCTTCCGCCTCCACCTTTTGGGACTTGAGCGCGACCAACCTGCGCGTATGGTGCGCGCCCCGCAATGTTCCGCTACCCCAAGGTCTATGACGTGATTGTAATCGGCGCCGGCCATGCCGGGGTCGAGGCAGCCATGGCGGCCGCCCGGCTGGGTTGCCAAGTAGCCGTGCTCACCCAGAACCTGGACACCATCGGCCAGATGTCCTGCAACCCCGCCATCGGGGGACTGGCCAAGGGCCACATGGTCCGGGAGATCGACGCCCTCGGTGGGGCCATGGGGCTGAACACGGACGCCACGGGAATCCAGTGGCGGATGCTGAACGCCTCCAAGGGCCCCTCGGTCCGCGCCCCTCGTGCCCAATGCGACAAGAAGGCCTACCAATTCCGCATGAAGCGGGAACTGGAGGCCATGCCGGGAGTTGAGATCCACCAAGGGAACGTCGCCGAGCTGCTGGTCGAAAATGACCGGGTTACCGGGGTGACCACATCCCTTGGTATGGAAATTCCAGGACACACCGTGATCTTGAGTGCGGGCACCTTCATGGGTGGCCTGATGCACGTCGGTCTGCGGAACGAGAAGGGCGGCCGGATGGGGGATGCCACCTCCCATGTCTCCGAGTCCCTGAAGCGGCTGGGTTTCCAAGTGGAACGCTTCAAGACCGGCACGCCCTGTCGTTTGAACGCCCGGTCCATCGGTTTTTCCAGGTGCGAGCGCCAGGACGGGGACACCCCGGCGCCGAAGTTCAGTTTCTTGGCCGATACCTTGGTAAAGGCTCCTGATGACATCTTCACCCTGAATCCGTGGGGCGATCCCATGTTCCACGTGGAACAAATGCCCTGCTGGATCACCTACACGAATCCCCGAACGCACGAGATCATCGCAGGAAACCT
>CAXTTX010000010.1:0-1772 GCA_964247045.1 uncultured Verrucomicrobiales bacterium
GACATGGGTCGGTAAATTTTCTTGGGTGGAAAGGGGCGGGGATGATGCCGGGAATGACCCGCTTGTCGAGCGGGATGGCATTGGCCGATCGGACAAGGGTTGCCTCTTTCGGGGGAGCGAAGAGCTTGTATAACAACGGAGTAGGGCTGCATACAGGCGGAACCTATGAGCCGGGGGTTTCAGGCGATCAGGCCCGGAGGAGGGCCGGGTACATTCCTGTTAGACCCGGGAAGCCTGCCCCCGCCATCAAGGGACGTCCCGGGAAAGGTCCGGGAAGTGAAAAGACGAACCGGCCGGGCGGCCTTGAGGGTGCTTGGGGCTACACCTCGGGCCGCGCCGACCGGTCGTTGTTTTGGGGGGAATGGTTTGAGTCTTGCCGCAAGGAGCGGACCGGAGGCCGCTTACGGATTGGGTTTGGTGCCGTCCGAGAAGTTGACCTGCATGGCGTTCACGGTGATGGCACGGCGGACGGTGAAAGGGACGATGTCGGTGAGATATTCCGTGCCGTAGGGCGTGGTGCTGATCATGGCGAGGGTGTAGGCACCGTCCTTCATGGAGCGGGGGTTGAGCACGTCATAGGAGTCGCTGCTCGTTTTGACCTTCGTTTGATCGGTGTTGTTGACGGTCACGAGCGGCACGCCGGTGCCAGAGACGCCATTGCCTTCATAGAGCATCAGGTAACTGGTGCTGCCCGGATAGAGATTCGTGAAGGTGAGGTTCAGGGCGGGCAGCGCATAGCGGTATTCCGTATTGGCAGTGATGCCCTGGATGAGGCCGTCTGCGACCGGAAAGACAGCGAGCTTCCCGGAGTCAAGCTGGCTCTGGGTGATGGTACCGTCCGCGAGGGCGTGGACGATGAAGTGTTCCTCGCCGGTGGCTTTCCGGGCATCCGGGCTGGCGGTGAGAGCGGAGGCGGCGTAGCTGAGGGTGGTCTTGCCGTTCTGGGAGATGTAGGCCTTGTAGGTCGGCGTGTTGGCCGCGACGACGGCGGGATCGAGCGTGGTGGAACCGGCGGGATAGTTGGCGATGTGCCGCTCGATCAACACGCGGGTGGCGGCATCCGGGATGCCGGTGCCGGCGGCGACGAGGTTGCCGATGGTGAAATCCACGGAGAAGGGCTTGTCGACGCGGGTGCGCTTGAGACCGGTGTAGGGGTCCTGGGTATTGATCACGACGTCCGCCAAGGGCAGATAGGCACCGACAAGTTTCTGATCGAGCAGGTAGTTCGCGGCAGTGGTCTTGTTGACCGTCCAAAGCTGGAAGAGCGAACCACCGGCGTCGAGCGTGAGCGTGGAAAGCGACGAGCCGGAGGCGGCGATGGCAGTCATGTCCCACACCACGCCCGTGCCCTGCTGGGTCTGGCGGAGGAAGTTGGTATAATTGGTCGCCTGGCCAAGAGCAATGGCCGAAGAGAGGGCGAGGAACAGGACGGTGAGTTTCATCGTTGGGTGACGTTGGAGTCGGTGGAGGCAATGCGGACGGAAATGGGACCTCCCTGGTGGACGGCGACGACCACCTTGTCCTGCTTCGCCCAAAAGGCGGCGCGATTGGCGGGGATGGGCTCGGTGCCGGCCGCCTGGTTGAAGGAGACTTCGTTGGTGGTGACCCAGGCGAAGTTTCTGGTGAGGAAATCGCTCCA
This sequence comes from uncultured Verrucomicrobiales bacterium, assembly GCA_964247045.1. Lineage (GTDB taxonomy): Bacteria > Verrucomicrobiota > Verrucomicrobiia > Verrucomicrobiales > Akkermansiaceae > Luteolibacter. The sequence continues at coordinate 1,640 of CAXTTX010000010.1, forward strand.
GGAAAGAAGGGTGCCGACCGGCTTGGAGTCGGAGCGTTCCTTCATTTTGTCCGGCATGAAGATGACCGCGCCCTTGGGGATGATCGTCCAGTTCTTGCCATCGTTGAGGATGGTGGATTGCTTGACGATGGAC
>CAXTTX010000010.1:1782-11857 GCA_964247045.1 uncultured Verrucomicrobiales bacterium
ACTGCTCTTCCGGCTTGACGACCTTGTTCTCGCCCTCGGCGGGCTGCTGGAGGGCGGGGACCTCGTTGGAATGCTGGCGTTTGGCCAGTTCCTCCTGCGTGATGCGGGGAAGGATCGTGAGGTCGGCGAACGCGGTGGAGGCGAGCGCGAGGAGGAGAAGGGTGGCTTTCATCGGCTGGGTCTTTCAGGGGTGTCGATTACTCGAAGGTGACCAGGGCAACCATGTCCTGAAGGTCGAAGCCGGAGTTGTCCGGGTCGGTTTGGCCGAGCTCGGTGAGGACGATGAGATCCTTGTCGCCGATCTTGATGGTTTTCTTGTCGGTGGAGAGGTAGGGCTTGAGGAAGCTCTCGATGGTTCCCTGCTGGAAGGCCGGGGTGCTTTGCGGGACCGGGTCGCCGTTCTGGAGCACCACGACGTTCGGCTTGTCGACGCCGGTGTTGTAGAGCGGGAGCCAGGCACCGGAGCGGTAGCCGCGGGCACCGAAATTGACCTTCTCGTCCTTCTTGACCGTGGTGTTCAGGACCACCGTGGAAGGATTCACGAGAAGCTGGGTGCCGTTGAAAATACGGTTGAACGTCCCGCCGTTCTTGTTCCAGTAGAATTCCACGTTGAGGAACGAGGCCAGGGTTTCCTGGAAAGAGGCACCGAGGATGCGGACCTTCATGTTGACGTCCTTCTTGGGTTGGACGGTCTGCGGATCGACAATCTTGATGATCTCGGTGACACCGGCAGGGTAGGTGATGTTCCAGCCGAGCTGGGATTTGACGCCGACCCGGACCATCGTGCGGTCCACGGTGAGTGTTCCGGTAGGGATGGGATCGACGGCGGCGGAGGCGATGGTGTGGAGCGAGCAAAGGCATGCGAGCAAGCCGATGAAGAATCGTCCACCACGGGGGGAGTGGTGAGTGGTCATGGGGGGATGTTTTGGGGGGAGTGTCGTTTCCTTTCGGTGGCGACGGGGGGATTAAAAGCCCGCCGCAATCGAAATTCAAGGGATGTTGGCTAATGTACGTGATCGCGTGGGGGAAATACGGCCGATTCCGGGAGTTTTGCGGAATTCATAAGTCACTGAAAATGAGATACTAACAGCTGGAAATGAAAATCCCCGCGGACTCCTGTTAGGGGTCGGCGGGGATCGGGTGATACTTAAGCTTTCTTAACTAAACTGTTTCCGGAGAGTTCAGGCCTTGTCCAGAATCGAGTTCCAGTGTTCCAGATTGTCCTTTTGGGATTCGAACAGGGCAGTGGTGTCGTCGTGGATGTCGATGGAGGTGATCTTGTCACCGACGCCGTTGAATTTGCAGCCGCGCTCGCCGGTGTTGTTCTTGCCGGTGACTTTTTCGACGATGTCCATGCCGTTGGTCACCTGGCCGAAGACCGAGTGGCGGTTGTCGAGGAAAGGCGTGGCGACGGTGGTGATGAAGAATTGGGAGCCGTTGGTGCCGGGGCCGGCATTGGCCATGGAGAAGACGCCGGGGGAGCGGTGGCGGAGTTCCGAGTGGAATTCATCCGCGAACTTGTAGCCCGGGCCGCCGCGGCCGGATTCCGTCGGGTCGCCGCCTTGGAGCATGAAGCCGTCGATCACCCGGTGGAAGGCCACGCCGTTGTAATAGCCGCGGCGGGCGAGGTTGAGGAAATTCGCGCAGGTGAGCGGGGTCTTGGACGCGTACAGGGTCGCGTCGATGTCGCCCGCAGTGGTGTGCATGGTGATTTTGATGTCGGACATGAGCGCCAAGGTAACAAGGGGAAATCCGGGCTGGCAACCCCGTTCCGCGGGGGAGGGAACGGCTCAGGGGGGAGGGGATCCGGGGAGTTTTCCGATGCGCAGGAAGCGGGCGGGAGGGAGGGGAGCGTCGGGGTTGGCCGGGTCCGGAGCTGACAGCGTGGCATCCAGCGGGAACTCCACGGCACCGGGCGTGGCGAGGATGGTGGCAAGGCGGTCCCAATGCCGGAGGTCAGGGGAAATTTCCAGAATGTAGATTCCCGTCTCCGTGGTCTCCAGCCGCAAGACCCGGTCACCGGCCGGGCCATCCAGGGTGGGGGTGCCGAGGGATGGCCGGGGAGGGGGCGGCGTGACGGTGATGAGGATGTTGTCGAGAAGGAGATCGATGGTGGAGGTCGTGGCGGAGATGTCGCGGAAGGCGAGGGTGGTGAAGGTTCCGTCGGCGACGAAGGTGGCGGTTTGGGGGAACCACTGCGGAATGCCATTTCCGGTGCCGATGAGAGTGAAATTCCGGAATAGGATACCGGCCTGGTTGTTCCAAGTGACCTGGAGTTTCTGGGAGCCGGAGTTGAAGGCCAGGACACCGGCATCGAACGTGATGGTGTAGGTGGCTCCGGGGATCGTCGCGAAGGTTTGTGAGAGGACTCCGCCCGGGAGGGAATTGACGGTGTTGAATGCGATGAGTTTTGATCCATCGGTGGCGGAGTAGGGAGCGGTGGCGGTTTTCAGCTCCTGGCTGCCAGCGACGGACCAACCCGCGTAGCCGTCCTCAAAGCTGCCATTTGCCAGTTGCGTGTTCATGACCACGGAGAGCGATGCCGCGGCACTGGAGACGGAGCCATTGGCATTTGAAACGATGACGTCATATCTTCCCGAATGGAGGGGGTGGATGGATTGGATGAGCAGGACCGGGCCGGTTTCCTCCGGCATCGGTTCGCCGTTGAACCGCCATTGGTATTCCAGACCGGGTGCGCCCGCGGCCTCCACCCTGAAGGTGGCGCTGCTGCCGAAGCCACAGGTGACGGCCTCCGGCTGGGTGGTGATGACGGGAGGATGACCGGAGGGCAGGGCGAGGTATGAGGAAAAAATCGCCTCGTGCCAGCGTTCGGCCATCCAGCGGTAGCCGGTATCGTTGGGATGGGCTCCATCGGCGGTGAGGCCTCCGGCGGGGAAGCCGTCGTAGAGATCGACGAGATGGATGTTTTTCCCCTCCGCGCGGAATTCCGCGGCCATGGCGGAGAGGGTTTTATTGTAGGCTTCCACTTCGGCGGTTTGGCTGAGGACGGGGATGATGCGGGCAAGGAAAAGCCGGGCCTCCGGCCGGAGGGTGGTGATTTTTTCCACCAGGATGCGGAGGCGGTCCGGCAGGCCCTCCTGGAAGTCCAGCTCGTTGGTGCCGATCATCAGGGTGATGGCGTCCGGGTAGACCGGTTCGCGGCCGGTGCCATTTCCGCCGGTGAGCCAATGGCCACCCATGGGATTGCGATCGGTGCCGCCGAAGACGAGAAAGCGGGTGTTGTCGAAGCCGTCCAGATTGTTGGAGATGTCCGTCATGTTGTAGGACGGCATGCCCTGGTGGTGCCGTTCGTCCACCGGTGACAGCGGAAGTTGGCCCGGATTGGCAAGGGAGGTGCCGAGATAGCTGAAATCCGGAATTGCAGGGGACAAGAGCTGATAGAGAAAGCCACGGTAGCCGGCGTTGGTGCCGCCGACGCCATTCGTGACGGAGTCGCCAATGGGCATGACCTTCAGGGAGGGGGGAAGGTTCACCGGGAATTCCTGATAGACGGCCTCGAGCTGATGATCGTTTTCCATCGCAAGCTGGATTTCGCGGGTGGTGGCGAGGTCCATGCCGTCCAGCCGCCATTTTTCGAAGCGGCATCCATTGCGGAAAAATTCCGCCTTCAGCCGGACGGAGGTGCCCTGCCGATAGATCCGGGAAAATCCCCCCGTGGCGTTGCCCTCGCCATGGTGGTCCGGCGGGTCCATGGTGATGGCCGCATCTGTCAGGACGGCGCTACCGACTTGCAGCGTGTGGAGGATGACATGGCGGAGCCGGACGTTGTCGAGCGTGAGGTCCAGCCCCGCGGTGGCCGGGGAGAGATCGCGGAACCGGAGGATCGCGCCGTTTCCATCGGCCGTGAAGTTGAGGGTTTTGCCTTCCCAGCGGACAGGCAGGTTGTCGGCACGTTTGAGAATGTGGGACTGGCTGGCGAGGGTGGCCGAGGTGGAACAGCCGGTGACCTCCACTTGCAGGTGCTGCTCCGAGTTGTTGAAGGAGAGCAGGCCGGCGTCGAAATCGATCTGATAGAACCCGCCCGGGATCGTGGCGAAGGATTGCGAGAGCACGCCATTGGCAGGCTGGTTGGCCGTGTTGAAAGCCACCAGTCGGGTGCCATCCGTGGTGGTGTAGGGTGAGGTGGACTGGAGGTCCACGCTGCCGGAAGAGGTCCAGCCTTCGAAACCCGATTCGAAGCTACCGTTGGTGAACTCTTTCCGGACGATGCGGATGATGATCTCGTCGCTGGCCGGCAGGCCGTTTTCACCGGTAACCGTGAGGAAGATGTGATGTACCCCGAGCGGGAGGCTGGTTTCCGCTGTGGCGGTGGTGGCCAAGAGGATCGTGTCCAAGGTCCAGGAGTAGCTTGAGATCGAGCCGTCGCCCGGGGTGCTACCGGTGGCGTCCAGCGTCACAGTTGCGAAACCATCAAAGTCGGTATCGACAAGGGTGATATCCGGCCCGGCGGATGCGACCGCTGCGACGGGATCGTCCGCCATCGCGACCGGGAGGGCCAGAAGCCAAAAAAGGAGGATAAGGGCAAGGCGGGGCATGATGCGGGGGCAAACAAGGGGAGCAAACAGGGGGGCATCAATCTTGCCGAGCACCGGAACAATACAAGAATCTTCCGGCTCGCAGCGGGACCGCTTTTCCGCCCGGCTCGTTGCAAACCAGGAGCGGCCGAGGCAGCCTACGGTCAAATGACCGAGCCGGGCTATTTTTCGCGGACCACACGGACGAAGTCCTGCCCCGGGGCCATGGGAACCGCCATGGTCGAGGTGTGGCCGTCGGTGGCACCGGAGGGATAGCTGATCGTTGCGGGACCGTTAAAGTCGAGGCCCGGATGACGTTGGACGGAATACGAGAGTCCGGGGAAAGTCGTGAAGGTGACGTAGAATACCGGTGCTGCCGGGTTGAAGCCCGGAGCCCTCACGAATGAAGTGATCTTCAATAGACTGGCCGGGTCCAAGGGATTGGTCATGTTGGCGATCTCCATGGCATCGGTGGAGCCGTCGCCATCGGAGTCGCGTGTCCGGTCATCGTTGCCAACAGACAGACCGTAGGCGGGTTCCAAGCGGTCATCGATACCATCGTCATCGGTATCGATAAGAGCCAGCGAAGAGTAGGGAAATGCCTCGGTCGCGCCGATGTCCGGCAGGGGCCCAGTGGGGCGGGGGGCTCCCCGTTGGTCGGTGGCCGGAGAGGAGGAGAGCAAGAGCGTGGCATCCACGGCGGGAGAGCCGGGGAGCGGTGGCATGGTCTGGATGGCATCGCCATAGTAGGCTAGCGGGGCGAGCAGCGGATTTCCGTCGAGCAGGTTGTAGCCTGCAAATTCATGCGGGGACTCGGGAGAGCCACCCAGGTTCGGATCGGCAGTGCCGAAGTTTCCGGCGACGATGCTGTTGGTGAACGTGAATTTCCGGGTGTTGGCATGGATGCCGCCGCCGAGGGATGCCGCGGTATTTCCGCTCACGGTGCAGTGGACGAGGGTGTTGTCATAAGTGTCATCGAAGATGCCGCCGCCGGATTGTTCCGCGTGATTGTTCGCGACGGTGGAATTCACGAGCGACAACGCGCCAAAGTCGTAGTGGTAGCTTGCGGCGGCGAACTTCGCCCAGATGCCACCGCCATCGCCTGTGGCCGCGTTTCCGGAAATCGTCGAATCCGTGATGGTCAGCGCACCCGTGCAAGCCATGCCGCCGCCGTTGGCGGCGGTGTTTCCGGTGATGGTGCAATGATCGAGAGAAATCCGCGAGGCGTTCGCGGCAATGCCGCCACCGTTCCCGGCCGCCTGATTTCCGTCGATGAGGCAGTGGCTGAGAGTGCTGGTGGCCAGAGAACCAGCGATGGCCCCGCCATCGCCAGCCGCCATGTTACCGGCGAGGGTGCAGTTTTTCAGATGGAGATTTCCGGCCCCGTGGATGGCGCCACCGGATCCATTGTTATCCTCCACGGGGGCCTGGCCGTTGAGCAGGGTCATATTGTCGAGTGTGACCGTGGTGGGACCGCTGCTGGAAGGAGTGTTGAAGACCCTGAGGACGCGTGAGGTGAAATTCGCGGAAATGGTGATTCCGCCGGGCAGATCGGAGGCATCGATGGTGTTGCTGGCGGAGGCTTCCAACTGGGTGCCGCCAAGGATGAGGGCACCACCGGCGAGGGAGGGGTTGAAACGGGTGATGCATTCCCGGTTGAGGGTGTTGGCCCTGCCCAATGCCTCGCGGAGGGAATCGCCGATGCCACCGGCGCCCCAGCCTTCGTTTTCATCATCCAGGGTGGTGACGGTGAGGATGGGGATGACCTCAAGCGTGAGATCGCGGGAATCGGCCAAGGAACCCAGAACCGGCGAGGAGACCTGGAGCTGGCCGTGATAGATACCGTTTCCGGGCTGCTGCCCGTCGCCCTCCGCGCTGAGATTCAGGGCTTGGGGAGTAACCGACAACTGGAGGTTCACCGTGGCACCGGGGGCCAGCGTGCCGCTGATTGGAAAAACGGTTGCCCATCCGGGCTGCGTGGTGCTGGTGGCGGCGGCCGTCCACGGCACGCTTTCAGGTGCGTTGTTGCGGAGGGTGAAGACCTTGCCGGAAGGCGTGAAGGGACCTATTCCCTCGGCGCCCTTGGTTTTGAAACCCTCGATATCCTCGAAGGCCAATCCGGGCAAGTAGATGGCTCTCAGGTAGGTGGGCTGATCCATCGTGAAGACCGCGAGACGGCCGTTGATATCCACCGTGGTTTGCGAGTTGTCTTCCGCGATGGTGGTTTTCTGCCACTTCTGGAAGAACCAGCCGTTGGCCCTATCCGGAGCGACCGCGATGATCTGCGTGCCCTGCCAATAGGTGCGGGTGGCGAGCGGCGATGTGCCGCCCTGGAGCCCCTCGTGGCTCGCAGGAGAGAGATTGATAAAAGGGCCGGGCGGCGGGGCCACGGAGTCCGCGGATGTGCTGACATGAAGATCCAGCAAGGGATCCAGCCGGATGGTGTCGAGAACGAGATCGACCGAAGCGGTGGTAGGGGAAATGTCTTCGAAAGAGAGGGTCTGGGTGGCCGATGGCTGGAAGATCTGGTATTCCCGCGAGACCCAATTGATGGAGCCGTTTCCGGTACCGGGGATGGTGATCTCCTCGAGAAGCGTGGTGCTGCCGCCGTCACCGGTGATTTTCACCCGGAGTTTCTGTTCTTGATTGGTATAGGACAGGTTTCCCGCGTCGAAGGAGAGCTTGTAGTAGCTACCCGCGCTACCGCTCACGGTCTGGCTGACGATGCCGTTTGGTGTGGAGTTCACCGTGTTGAACGCGGCGAGCTTGGTGCCATCGGCGGGGGTGTAGGGGGCCGCGGCCTCGACCAAGGCATTGCCGGAAACGCTCCAGCCAAGGAAGCCGTTTTCAAAGCTGCCGTTGAGCAGCGCGCCGGCGACGAGCGGGGGCGCCAGGCACAGTCCGGTCGCGAGGGAAAGAAGGAGGGAAAGGGAAATTTTCATCGGGGGAGAGTGGGCAGCCCAAGGGGAGAAACAAACGGATTCCGGAACAGTGTCCGGGCCTTGGACGGGTCCATTATCCATTTTTGGCCGGGGAATGGCAATGCCCGTGTTTCAACGCTGATGGGCTCCGGGAAAGCTCCCATGGCCCTGGAATTTCAGGGAGACATGCCCTTACTGTCCCAACACCCACGCGTATTCCCCGGCGATCTGCTCCTCCACCGGTCGCTGCAAGCCCGCCGGGAGAACGCCCCAGGTGTAGGTCTCGATCTCGTAGTGGTGGCAGGACTCGGGATTGGCCTTTTTCCAGACGAGCACCTCCGCCGCCTGGTCGCGGGTGGAGCACAGGGGAGCAGCGGGTTCGGCATCGAGCGGGATATGGAAATGGACCCGCATTTCGAGGAAGTGCGCGGGATCCATGCTCCTTCCATCCACGGCGGCGAAGAATTCCGGCAGGTCGGGGAAGCGGGTGACCGTGCCATCTCCGGCGCGCAACAGCACCTGATGGAAGTACACGGGCTCATTGAAAGAGCGGATGGCTTCGAGGGCGGCGGAATTCCGCGGATCAAGCGAAAGCGCGCTGGAGAGATGGATTTTCGAAATGCGGATGCCCGCACCGATCAAGGTGTCCAGCGCCCACTCGGCGGGATCGTATTCGAGGGCGAAATGGCAGGCGTCGTAATTCACGCCGATACGGCGGCGGATGATGCCGGGGTCCGGTGAGTCCTCGTGGAGGGTCGCGAAGAATTTCAGTGTTTCCGGGGTGTTCTCGAAATAGCCTAGCGGTTCCGGTTCCAGGCCGAGGTGGAAGTCGATGCCGGTTTCCAAGGAGAGATCCTCCAGCCAATGGGCCAGCTCGATGAGATGGCGGCGGATGGGTTCGTCTTCCGGGAGGAAGGTCTTGTGCGAACCCGGTAGGGTGGAAACCGAGGCACCGGTGCCGGTTTTGGCAATCACGGCGAGGATCTTAAAAAGATCCATGGTGTATTCCAGCCGTGCCGGGTCGGTCCAATCCGGCATGAAGACCTGCTCCTTCACGCGCGTGCCATGGAAGCTGCCGTAGGGGAATCCGTTGATGGTGAAAACGTAGGTGTTGGTTTGCTCCAGCCAGGTCTTGAAGCGCGGGAGATGATCACCTTGCAAGAGTTCCTTCGCGGCAACCGCGGAAAGCCGCAGGCCGATGGCGAAGGGATCGTTTTCCCCCAGCGTGCCATTCGCCCGCAAGCGGTCGCGCACCGCAAGGACATGGGTGCGTAGAACCTCAAGCGTCGCCTCCCAGGTTTCAGCGGGGTGGATGTTCGTGCAGTAGGAGAGGTGGGAGCCTTGGAAAATCACGGTCGTTTGTAATAGCTGCTGGAAGGTGAAATCGCATTAACTCCGGGGCAAGCGGATTCCCGCGATACTGAACCGATGAGTGATTCCTATCCCGAAAACCTGAGCTTTGAAATCGACCGTGTGGCATTGCGGAAATATCTCCGGGCGCAATGGCTTCTGTTGTGGCTGTATCCGTTGGCCTTTCTCGGAGTTTTATTCGGCTTTGTTTTGTTTTCGAATCAGCTTGAGAAGGGCCGATTGGCGTCGGGGGAAATCTTGGCCGCCGCGGTCTTCTCGATCGGTGGCGGGCTTGCGGTCGGCGCCTCGTTGGGCCTAGCGGGTCATTTCATATTCACCTACCGTTCCTCGAGGCGTTTCGCGGACACGGTGGAACTCAGCGTGGAAGGTCCCTTTCTGAGGCTGAGGCACCAGTCCAAGAGACGCATGGACCGGAAACTGCATTTCAGATCCATCGTCGATTTCGTCTGTGCCGAGGATTCCCTGATGCGCCGATATGGTATCCAGAGCTTGCAGTTGACGACAACTTCGGGCGGACCGCATGGGCATGGGGGCCTTGTGATCAACGGGCTCAAGGACTGTCTCAAAGTTCGTGATATCCTCGCCGAAATCGACCGCCAGCGGGAGCACCATTGAGGTCAGTCGATGAACCTTGGCGATTGCCTGAGGAAGGTCCTTGGATTCTGATAGACGATCCGCTCGATTTGCTCCGCGGTGTGCTGGCGGCGCTTCATTTCGAGCGCGCACTTTGGCACGGCAAGGGGATCGGAGACGCCCCAGTCGCACGCGGAGTTCATCCAGAGGCGATCGGGGCCATATAACTCCAGCATGTCGATTGCCCGGTTGGGGGTGCACTTGCTTTCCGGATAGAGCGTCATGCCTGCCCAGTAACCGACATCCAGCACGTGTGAAATCGTATGCTCCTCGACGTGGTCGATGATGACCTTTCCGCGGTCGAGTTTTGAGAAACCGGCGAGGGAGTCGAGGATCAGGCGGGTGCCTTTGAGCTTGTCCTCGAGGTGAGGGGTGTGGATGAGGATCGGCAGGTCGTGGTCGAGGGCGAGTTGGACATGGGCCTCGAAGATCTCCAGTTCGTTCCGCGTGTTCTTGTTCAGACCGATTTCACCGATGCCGAGAACGGTGGGTTGTTTCAGGAATTCCGGAATGAGGGACATCACCTCGCGGGCGAATCCGGGATCGTCCGCTTCCTTCGGGTTGATGCAGAGCCACGAGTAATGCTTGATGCCGAATTTGGCGGCGCGCTTCGGC
>CAXTTX010000010.1:11867-22039 GCA_964247045.1 uncultured Verrucomicrobiales bacterium
CGTACTCGGTGAGCTGGCGGAAGTAGTCGTAGAATCCATCCGCAGAAGAGCGGTCGAAGCCGGCCCAGAAAGCGGGTTCGCAAAGGATCTCGCACCCGGCGAGGGCGAGCTTTTCATAGTCATCCGTCGTGCGACTGACCATGTGGGCGTGGGGCTCGATGTATCTCACAAGGAGTGTGCTAGGTTCTAGTTTTTTGACGGAGGAGATCAGAAGGATGGCGAGTCCGTCTCAAATCCTGCGGATTGGTGTGTTCAGGGAAGAGGAGCGCCGAAGGCGCCTTGGAAGGTGGCGCTGGGGATGGGTTCCTCGGTTTGGTCCGAGAGGGACTCCAGCACGGCGCGGGCGCGGTCCAGGCGGTCCGATAGCAAGATCGGCAGCGCGTTTTTCAAGGCGGCGAGGCGGTAGTCGTCCTCGCCGGGATGACGTTGGATGCGATCCAGGAAGGCCGCCAGGTCGATCAATTTGTGGCGGGCGTCGATGAATTGCAGGTCAAGGAGTTCCTTCTTGCTCGGCATGGGGAAAGTCTAAGCAGGGATTTGCGGATTCCTATCACGAAGAATGGGGAAAATGTCCCGCAATGTCCCGCTTGCCAGCAGGGCGGGGCTGGTGTGAGGTGCCCGCGTGTTTGAGACTTTTGCGACTTACATCCACAATCTGGATCCGGTGGCGCTGCCGATTTACAAGGGGCTGGCGCTGAGGTGGTATGGGCTGGCTTACCTGATGGGCTTTCTCACTGGATTTTTGCTGCTGCGGAGCCTCGCCCGGCGGGGATTGTGGGTGCTGAAGCCGGAGAAGACAGCGGATTTCATCGCGGCGGCGGCGCTCTTCGGAGTCTTCCTCGGCGGACGGCTGGGGTACATCCTTTTTTACCACGTTCCCAAGGCGGGATTTGAGAGCCTGATCCACGACCCGCTGCTGGTGTTCCGGGTGTGGGAGGGGGGGATGGCCAGCCATGGAGGCATCCTCGGACTGGTGATTTTCACTTGGTTTTACGCGAAAAAGGAAAAGGTCACCTGGACGGGGCTGGGAGATGGACTTTGTGTGGTCGCGCCGCTGGGTTTGATGTTCGGGCGGGCGGCGAATTTCGTGAATGGCGAGCTCTATGGCCGGGTGGCCAATGGGGTTGCCTGGGCGATGAAATTCCCACTTTCGATCAACGAGGAGCCCCAGGCGACGCGGGATGCCGCGTGGGCAGCCTGCACGCAGGTGGACCCGGCGGCGGCAAACGCGCAATCGGCGGAAGCACTGGCCGCGCTGGCCCGGCATAACCCCGAGGTTTCCAAGACCCTCGGTGAGTATTTGCAGCCCCGCCATCCCTCGCAGATTTATGAAGGCCTGCTGGAAGGCGCTCTGCTTTTCACCATCCTGTATGTGGTGCGGGTGAAATTTCCCAAGGCACCTGATGGATTGCTGACGGGGCTGTTTTTCGCCCTTTATGCGGCGTTCCGGATTTTTGGCGAACACTTCCGCGAGCCGGACGCGGCAATGGTCGGACCGCTGACGAAGGGGCAGTTTTTCTCCTTCTTCATGTTTGCGTTTGCCGCGGCGTTCTTTGTCCACGCGTGGCGCGGGTGGAAGAGAGCCCGGGTCTCCGCATAGACTGGTTTGGCCTTGCGGGCATTCGCCTTGGGGTTACGGCTGCCGCCAAGGTAGGAGTTGAATTTTTGACGAATCCAAAGAGAATCCCGGCTGAGATGACACCTCCATCTATTGATGATTTTGCCGAGACCGCGAGGCGGTTTTGCTCCCTGGCCGAGAGTGAGCGACCGCTGGATGAAAGCGATATTCCCCTGATTCGGGACTTGTTGGTCAATGTCCTCCTTCATATCCGGGATGTGGAAGCAGGGCCGAAGGGGACGGAATATGACGGCCGCCCCCCCGAAGAAGTTCAGATCGAAAACTCGCGCGAGAGGTTTAGGAAACTTCCCGTCGATTCGTATAGGGTCGCACTACGACCACTTGAGCCCGACGCCTGCCAGGACACCATTGCAGAGAAAATCTCTGACGATTTAATCGCTGTTTATGAGGGGCTTTCCACCGGGCTGTCGCTGGTGGGAATCGCCTGGGGTGACGCCTGCTTGGACTGGATACAAGGTTACCGGTATGAATGGGGCGGGAATGCCATTCAGGCTCTCATGGCAATTGAGCTTTATCGAATCGGAAAATGCAGGCGATCGCATTTCGGCTGACGAATTTCCGCCCCTAGGTTTCGGCTTGCTTGCGGTCAGGATGCCTCGGAGAACATCTCGCGGGCGGTGTAGGCCATGCCGATCGCTGCCGCGGCATCGCCACCGCTGGCCCACTCGAACTGGGTGGTGACTTTTTCCGGGTCCAGCGGGCTGAAGCGGTAAACCGGCCAAGCGCGTTCGGCGAAACCTTCCTGGATCCACTCCATATATTTCTCGCGGAAGGTGGTTTCCGCGAGTCCGCCACCGACGACGACGAGGCCGGGATCGAAGGAGCGCACCATGTCGGCGATGGCGTAGCCGAGGATGAATCCCTGTTGCTTGAAAATTTGCACCGCGAGGGGATCGCCTTTTTCCGCAAATTCACGGAGCTTGAAGGCCTTTTCCTCGACCGGGATTTCGGGGTTGTTCAGCGGGTGCTCCGCCCATTCGAGTTTGGCGAGTTCCAGGGCCAGGCGGCGGCGCAGCGCGACGAGGGAAACCCATGCCTCCGCGCAACCGGTGAGGCCGCAGGAGCATTTCGGCAACTGGCCATCATCCTCGCGGAACGGCACGCTGATGTGGCCGACTTCCAGCGCCATGCCGTTCGAGCCTTCATAGACGCGGCCGCCGGGAAGGACGAATCCGCCGCCGAGACCGGTGCCGGGGGCGACCAGCAGCAGGCCGCCGAGGTGCTTGCGGCGGAGCGCGTATTCACCGACCGCGGCGGCATTGCCATCATTGGTCATGTAAACCGGGATGCCGGTGCGGGCGGAAAGTTTTCCCCGGATGTCCGTGCCCACCCAGTCCTCGCCGAGGTTGGCGCGGCCCCAGATGACGCCGTCGCTGCTGGGAGCCGGCACGTCGAGGCCGATGCCGGCGATGGCGGAGCGGGGGACACCCGCGCCCTCGGCAAGCAGGTCGAGCGCCTTGTCGAGCTGGCCGAAGGTGGCTTCATAACCGTCTTTCACCATGCTGCGGACCTCGGTCAGCGGACCCACCTGCTCGGCGAGGCTGTTGACCAAAACCGCTTTGACCGTGGTGCCGCCGATGTCGAGACCGGCGTAATAAAGAGAGTCGTTTGCCATGGCACGCAGCCTGTTTTCCCGGTTGATAGGTGTCAAGGAATTGGGCAAATCCGTGCAACCGAAATGCGCCTTGCCGCCACGGGGGAGGCCTCGCAGGCTGCGGCGGCGGGGTTTCTTGCTCCCGCCCACCGCTCCATGAAAAATCCCGCGTCCGAGTTCGCCTTTGCCCTGACCAATCCGGGAACGGAAAAGGCCATGAAGCTCGAAGTCGAGATGATGGGCCTCGGCTGGCGGCCGGGCTACCAACGGCGGGGTTTCGTCACCTTCAAGGCGGACAATCCATTCACGCTGGATTCCCTGCGGGCGGAAATCGCCTGCGCGAGGCGGCTGTGCGTTTCCTTGGGCAAATCGGCGACACGTCAGGAGGCGATTGAGAAACTTTCCGGAGTGAAGTTGATCCACCCTGCGAAGTTCGAGGATCGGAAGATGCGCGAGTTCAATCCGGTGACGTTATTGGCACCGTGGTGGAACTCGGGGAAGGTGAGTTCTGGACCGGGGTGCATCGCCATGCCCCGTTTCTCAGCCCGGATCCGGCGGGAGATTCCGGGATCGTCATGCCGGAACGGTCGCCCTCGCGCGCCTGGTTGAAATTGGAGGAGGCGGTCCGTTTCTTTGATTTGAGATTCACCCCGCGTGACATCGTCGTGGAACTCGGCTGTGCGCCGGGGGGCGTGGTGCTGGCATTGCTGGACCGGGGAGTGCCGGTCATCGGTGTGGATCCGGCGAAGCTGGCGGAGGTGGTGATGGAGCATGCCATCCCGGAGCGTGAAAACGTCCCGAAGGGCAAGCCGTGGTTTTATCATTGCCAGAAGCCCGCCGCGCTGACGGCGAAACGGGATCTCGGAAAAGGTGTCACCTGGTTCATGTCCGACATGAACCAATCCCCGGAAGTGGTGTTGAAGGAGTGCGCGCGCTTTTGCAAGATGGCCCCCGACATCCGTGGCGCGTTGATGACGCTAAAGCTCACGGACACGGCACAGGTCGTGGAAAAGGAATCGTGGTTCGCCGCGCTGAGGGCGATCGGGTTCAAGACGATCCGCCTGCAGCAACTCGCGGTGCACCACAAGGAGCTGGCGTTACTGGCGATTCATTAGAACTGTTGCGGTGGCCTATTACCGCCGCTGGATGATCTTCGCGTTGAGACGGGCATTCATTCCGGCGGCCATGGATCGGTCGCAAAGGTAGCGGGGATCGGCCCGATCCGCCGGAGGGGAGCACCGCCATGCGAAAGAACTCCTAGCGACATTTGCAGCTTCCCTCTGAGACCCACCGCGCGGCAGGCCACCGCGCCCTACCATTGGATAGACGCGCTGCCGCCCTACCGCTGGTCCATCTTCACCTTCGGATCCGTTGGCACCGACTCCCCCGTGTCTTCCACCGACGCGGTGAAAAGATAGCGCCACACTTCCTCATGGAGGAATTTGCCTTCCGCACTCTTCGGCGCGTCTTTTCCTGGAATCACGGAATTGTGCGCCCTTCCATGATCACCCTTCACGTCCGCATTCGTGACCAAGCGCCGGCTTTTTCCATAGGGAGGAGGAGTGTCGTCCACCTTCACGATTGGCCCGAACTGCTGCAACTCCATCATCTGCCAAGAGCGTGGATAGTGGTCGCCAATCCATCCGTCATCCAGCACATGGGAGAATCCGAAGAAACGGCTGGCAGGCGTCGCGGAAGGGAGCTTCTGCCACACCTCGTATTGGTCGCGCGGTCCGGAGAACATCACCACCCGGTCCACCTTCACGGCCTTTGCCATCCGCGCGGCGGTCGTCGAGCCGTGGGAGATTCCTGATAGGATCACCTTGTCCCATTGCAGGTCTGTTCCTTCAGCGTTGAGAAACTGCTGCCAGTTGCCTTCCGGATTCCTCGCGGCCAGCCATTTCACGAACTGGAACGACCGGCCCATGATGGAATCCGCCTTCGGGATATCCACCGCCTCGCTGGCGTCTTTACCCGTCGCGGCCTCCAGCCGGATCTTCGAGAGAAACAAATCATCCGCTGGGGGCGGGCCGGGGTAGAGCTTCGGAAACCACTCCCGCGCGTAGTGAACCTGGATGGAATTCATGCCGTAGCCATCGAGGTGATCGAACAAATCCCGAGTGTAGCCCATCAGCCAGATCACCAGCTTCCCACGCGAGTCAATCCGCGTGTCCACGCTGGCATGCTCCGTGTCCTGCGGCTTGCCGTCCTTCTCAAACAGGAAATTGATCTCAGGATGCGCTTTCGCCGTCGGATCAATCTCACTCGCCCGTGCGGTGAAAGCGAAATGTCCCGGCTCCGCGGATACCCGCGTGCTGAAACCGGTGCCTAACACCGCAGCGATGAGCAGGAACCGTTTCATCCCGCACCTTATTTTGCGTCCGCTTCCGGGATGAACTTCTCCTTCGCCAGCCATAGCAGGCTCTTGGCCTTCCACTCTTCCCACATGGGGCCTTGGTAGCCGTTGATGCCATGGCCGCCGGAGGGAAGTTTCAGGTATTCCGCGTGCACTCCCTTCTTCTTGAGGGCGTTGTAGAACATCTCGCTGTTCTCCGGCACCACCAGCGTGTCATCCACCGCGTGGACCAGGAATGTGGGCGGGGTATCGCGGGTGACTTGCTTTTCGTTGGAATAGAGTTCCACGAGCTTCGCGTCGGGCGAGGGTCCGAGCAGTTGATCCTTCGATCCCTGGTGGGTTTTCTCACCCATGGTGATGACCGGATAGATCAGGATCGAGAAATCCGGCCGGCAGCTTTGTTCCCGGATTGGGTTGACCGACCTGGGACTCCCTTTGTCGAAATGGGTGTCGAGGGTGGAAGCGAGGTGGCCTCCGGCGGAAAATCCCATGCAGCCGATCTTGGCCGGGTCACAGTTCCACTTCTCCGAGTAATATCGGGTGTTCCGCATCGCCCACTGGGCATCCTCCAGCGGCACTTCGGACCGGCCTTCCGGCAGCCGGTATTGCACCACCACACCGGTGATGCCGTGCTCGCCCAGCCACTTCGCGATCTTGTGCCCCTCCGGCTCGACGACCAGCGTGGAATACCCGCCGCCGGGGAAAATCACGATGGCGGCCCCGTTCGGCTTTGCCGGGTGATAGACCGTCATCACAGCCACGCCCGCAGGGTTCTCGCCTTCAGCGAGGGGCTTGCCGCCGATGGAGAAACGCTCGACGGAGGGCAGATCCGCCGCGTAGCAGGTCAGGAGCGAAAAGGCAGCGGCAAAAATCAGGGGAATGGATCGGGTGCGCATGGGTTGTTGCTAACCAATACACGTCAATTGGCCCGGATTTTCCAGCTACCAGTTTACCTTGGTCAATTTGTGCGGATTCCGCACCATGTAGATCGCCTTCAGCCTGCCGTCCTCCACCGCGAAGGTGGTGACATTGATCGAGCCGTCCCGGCGCTTCGTGATGACACCCGGCGAGCCATTGATCGTCACGATCCGGTTCTCCCAACCGACGATCGAGCGCTCGCGAAGGCCCAGCATCATGCGGCCGATCTTGTCCGGCCCGTAGATTGGCCAAATGGCTGCCCGCACTACGCCGCCGCCGTCGGAGTAAAGGATGGCATCGTCCGTGAGCAGGGCCATCAGGTCCTTGAGTTCGCCGGTTTCGCAGGCGGTCAGGAATTCCTTCACCAGACGCTCCGCCTCCTCCGTGGAGGTCGGCCGCGGATCCTCCGCGTGGCCCAGCCGTGCCTTTGCCCGGCTGACCATCTGGCGGCAATTTGCCTCCGACTTGCCGGTGATTTCGGCGATCGCCGCGTAATCGTGGCCGAAAGCCTCGCGCAGCAGGAAGGCGGCGCGTTCCACCGGCGTCAGTTCCTCCAGCATCATCATGAAGGCGGTGCCCAGCGAATCCGCCAGCGCGGAAGGCGCCTCTTCCTCGCCGATGACTGGCTCCGGTAGCCATGTCCCCACGTATTCCTCCCGTTGCCGCCGCACGGAGCGCATCTGGTCGATGCACAGCCGCGTGACGGCCGTGGTGAGCCAAGCCTTTGGCTCGCGGATTTCGCCAACCTCCTGTTTGTGCCAGCGGAGGAAGGTTTCCTGCACCATGTCCTCCGCCTCCGTCACGCGGCCCAGCATCCGGTAGGCGATGCTGAAAAGCAGCGGACGGAATTCCGAGACGTCGACCTCGTTCATGGCGGCGGAAGGGCAGGAGGGCGGGGCGAAATCAGGACTTGAAACCGACCGGCAGGTGGAAGCCCACGCCAAAGCGATTCCACCCGTTGATCGCCACGATGGCGAGCGTGACTTTCGCGATTTCCTCCTCGGAAAGCTGGCCGCGCACAGCCGAGTAGTCCTCGTCCGTCACGTGGCCGCCGGGCAGCCGGGTGAGTTTCTCCACCCAGTGCAGCACGGCCTTTTCCTTGGGCGTGAAGAGCGAGGTCTCCTGCCAGACGGTCAGCAGGTTCAGGCGCTCCGGCGTCTCGCCGTCTTTCCTCGCGTCCTGGAAATGCATGTCCACGCAGTAGGCGCAGCCGTTGATCTGCGAGACGCGGAGCTTGATCAGCTCCAGCAGGGATTGTTCGAGCCCCAGGCTGCGCACGGTGTTCTCCATGGCGAGCATGGCCTTGAAAACCTCCGGCGCGGCCTTCCAGTATTCCAGGCGGGGCTTCTCGGTCGGGGTGGCGGTATTGTTGTTCAGGATTTCTGCGATGGCATTCATATTCACCCTTGTTGACGAAACAGCCCCGCGATTTGTGACAGAAACGGAAATTTTTTCCGTCTCCACCGCCGGAACGCTCCCGGGGGCGCTTTTCGGTTGATTTGGCGGGGGGATGGGCCTTGCTTGGGACGCTATGAACACGTTTTCCCGCCGTCATGCCATCCGCCTCGGGGCCGCCGCCACCCTGGCCCCCTTCCTCCAGCTGCGCGCCCAGCACACGGAGCAGAAGAAGCTCGGCATCGCCTTGTTAGGGCTTGGCGACTATGCCACCAACCAACTCGGCCCGGCGCTGAAGCTCACGAGCAACGCGCGCCTCGCCGGAATCGTCACCGGCTCCCCGGACAAGATTCCGAAGTGGCAGGAAAAATACGGGATCCCGGACGGCAACGTTTACAACTATCAGAATTTCGATGCGATCGCGAAGAACAAGGATATCGACATCGTCTACGTCGTCACCCCCACCGGTTTGCACCCGGAGTTCGCCATCCGCGCGGCCCAGGCGGGCAAGCACATCATCTGTGAGAAACCGATGGCCCCCACGGTGGAGGATTGCAACCGCATGATCGACGCGGCGAAGAAGGCGAACGTCACCCTGCAAATCGGCTATCGCCTCCACTGGGATCCATCGCATGTCCGGCTGATGGAGATCATGAAGAAGAAGGAATACGGCGATTGGAAATCCATCGAGGTGGCAAATGGTTCCACCATGCGGTCCTTCACCGGTTTGAACGCGTGGCGGATCGGAAAGCAACTCGGCATCGCCGGTGCCCTATACGACATGGGCGTGTATTGCGTGCAGGCCTCATTTTACACGGCGGGAGAACATCCCGTTTCCGTTACCGCGAAGCACTACACGGACCGGAAGGACATTTTCACCGAGGTGCCTGAGACCTACGAATGGGAACTCGAGTATGCCGGGGGTCGAAAAGCGAAGGGCATGTCCAGCTACGGCAAGTCCTTCAACTACGTGAAAGCCGAGGTGGAAAAGGGAATCGTGGAGGTCAATCCCGGCTACAACTACGGCGGTGGCCCGCGCGGTAGGACTCCGGACGGCGAGATGGGCTACGGGCCGGTCAACCAGCAGGCGCTGCAGATGGATGGCCAAGTGGCCGCGATCTTGGCTGGCATCCCCAGCAAGGTGCCCGGTGAAATGGGCGCGCGGGACATCCAGGTGGTCCGCGGAATCATGGAGGCGGCTGACAGCGGGAAAGCCTTCAAATTCGGCATGTTTCCCTTCTAGCAGGTCTTTGTGGTAGGAGCGGTAAGTTATAAGGTTCTCGTCACCGTCGACTGTCCGGAGTTCAAGCTTCAGCTTGTTTCCTCGCCTGAAAGACAAGCTGAAGCTTGAACTCCGGACACTCGCGAAAGGCACAAAGCTCTCCTTGCAAGCCTCGCCGCTCCATCCATGATCGCCTTCCCATTTCCCAACCCTAGCCACAACCCATGATGAAAAGATCCCTGTTATTCCTTTTGGCCCTGTCGCTCTTCGCGGCGGCGGAACCTTCGAAACAATGGACACCCGAGGAGGCGAACGCCTGGTATGCCAAGCAACCGTGGCCGGTCGGCGCGAACTACGTCCCCGCCACCGCCATAAGCCAACTCGAAATGTGGCAGGCGGAAACCTTCGACCCGAAGCGCATTGACCTGGAACTCGGCTGGGCGGAAGGACTCGGCTTCAATACCATGCGGGTGTTCCTCCACAATATCCCCTGGGATACCGATTCCAAGGGCTACCTGGCACGCATCGACCAGTTCCTGAAGATCTGTGAGAAGCACAGGATCCGCCCGATGCTGGTGTTCTTCGACAGTTGCTGGAATCCCGTGGTGAAGCCGGGCAAGCAGCCCGAGCCCCGCCCGCATGTCCACAACTCCGGATGGGTGCAGAGCCCCGGTGCCGCCATCCTCGATGACCCGGCGAAACACGACAGCCTCAAGCCCTACGTGCAGGGTGTTGTCAGCCACTTCAAGGATGACAAGCGCATCCTCGCCTGGGACATATACAACGAACCTAACAACGACAATGGTGGCCGCTTCAAGGAAAACGAGGCGAAGGACAAGTTCCCGAAGGCACTCATGCTGATGAAAAAGGCCTTCGAGTGGGCCCGGGAGGCGGGTCCTTCCCAGCCTGTTTGCTCAGGCATCTGGGTCGGTGATTTCTCAAAACCCGGTGAGGTGGAGAAATTCCAGTTGGAAAACTCCGACATCATCAACTTCCACGTTTACTCGAATTTGGAAAACACCCGTAAGAAGGTGGAGGCCCTCAAGAC